>NZ_JBLLJM010000004.1:0-181881 GCF_053543495.1 Camelimonas sp. ID_303_24 | reverse complement strand
ATGTCGATCCGTCCTAGCGCTTTCCGCCGCCGCGCCTGCGGCGCGGGAGCGCGCCCGGCGCCAGACGCCTCAAGCTTCACGTCAGAACGTGGTGAGGCAGCCTGTTCCAAATGAACGGATTTGCTTCAGGCTGGTTGTTGCATCGCTTTCAGATTGAGCCGCACCGTGACCGGAACATGATCCGACGGTCGCTCCCAACTGCGGGCTTCCTTTGAAATCACAAAATCTTCCAGGCCGGCGGCGACGCCAGGCGACAGCCAGACGTGATCCAGCCGGCGCCCACGATCGTTCACCGTGTGGTCTTTCGAGCGGTAGCTCCACCAGGTGAAAACTTTCTCGGGTTCGGGCGCCAGCTTGCGGATGGCGTCGACAAAGCCCGCTGTTGCCCGGATGTTTTCCAGCGCCCCGGTCTCGATGGGCGTGTGGCTGACGACGTTAAGCAGCGCCTTGTGGTTCCAGACATCGGTGACGTAAGGCGCGACATTCAGGTCGCCCACCAGGATGCTGTTGCGCCGCGCCGGCTGGTCAGCTCCGGTCCATGCCAGCATTTCATCCAGAAAATCCAGCTTGTGACGGAACTTTGGATTCAGTTCGGGGTCCGGGATATCGCCGCCGGCCGGCACGTAGAAATTGTGAATTTCCAGGTCCGCGTACTGCGCCGGCAAGCGCACCGAGATGTGGCGGCAATCGTTCTGGCCGCAGAACGCCTTCACGTCGGTGCGCGCGAACGGGATGCGCGAAAGAATGGCCACCCCGTGATAGCCCTTCTGGCCGTTAACGGCGATGTGCCCGTAACCGCGTTGCCGGAACACAGAACTCGGAAACTGCTCATCAGGACATTTGGTTTCCTGAAGGCAGACAATGTCCGGGTTACACGCGTCGATGTGGCGGATGACCTGATCGGCGCGCAGGCGCACCGAGTTGATGTTCCATGTCGTAACGGAAAGCGGCACGTCTGCTCCGGCAGTTCGGGACGTCAGCAGCGTTTCCGGTTCAGTCGCGCTGATCTGGACGTTAAACGTCTGGGATCGTCCGCATTTAGAGCAAGTTGCCGCCGAAGGGAATTGCGAAGGGAATTGCCATGACCGCGGGTGCGCCCGCACCAGGCCGTCGCGCCGCCGGTCCTGGAGCAGCTTTCAATCAATCTGGATCGCAAACTGCTCCAATTGTCCCTGTTTTGAGCGAATTTCGATCGATCAACCGCTTCTGGCTGATCGGCAAGCGCTTTAGCGCCGCGTCTCCTGAATGTTGTAGAGCGCGACCGTGGTCCTGTAGCCCTGCGGGTCGACAATATTCCACTGCTTGAGCTGGTTGGCGCGGGAATCGAAGATCAGGGTGATTTGCGATGTGCCGCCCAGGGTCGAGGAATCGGACAGGGCGACCCGCACGATGCCATCGGCATCGGTCGCCACATTCAGCAGTTTGGTGTCGCTGGCGAGGTTGATCCGATCCTTCAGCAGGAACTTCAGCGGGGTCTGGCTGATGGAATAAACGTCATTGGTGCGCAGTTTGCTGTCGCGCACGGCAACAGATTTGCCGTCGGCCACCACTTCCAGAGTACTGGGCGGATCGTATTTGAACACCAACTGGCCCGGCCGCCGCACATAGAGCGCGCCTTCCGCCTTCTGGCCCTGGGCATTGTGCTGGATGAAGCGCGCCTGAATCGCTTCATAGCTGTTGAGCCATTCATTCACGCGCGCCAGCGCTTCGGCGGATGATGTTGGCGCTGGATTGGCCCCCGTGCGCGTCGCTGCTTTCGCTGCTTCCACGGCGGCTGCCTGCACGCCCGGGCGCAGTTGCGTTGGCGCTGCCGGGGCGGAGCCCTGGAGATTGGATGGCCGCATCGGCGGCAACGGCGCCGTCGCCTGGGGTGAATCCGGCTGCGGCGTGGTCTGCGGCGCGGTTGCCTGGGCCGGCGCCGGGGCAGCCGCCGGTTTGGCGGCCGCGGGATTCTGCGGTTTTGGCTTGCCGGATGCTGGCGTCGGTTGCGCCTTGCCCGGCGTGGTCAGTGAAGCGGGCGGAGGCGCCACCGGAAGGCGCTCCTCCTGGGGTGCAACCTGTTTGCCAAAACCTGGTTTGAAGGGGTTCCACTGGAATTCCGCCTGGGCGCCGCTGGCGGAGCCAAGACAAATGAGCGCAACAACGCCGGGCGCGATCCATGGAGCTGCCCGGCCTCCGGATTGACGGAGCGCCTTGCGGGGCCTTTCAGAGATTTTCTCTGGTGACACATGCCGCATGACGCTGCGCTTTCTGTTGTTCATCTGCCGGGTCGGCGGCGGGGGTTCCGACGACGCTTCGTCAGTCAAATGGCTCATTCTTCACAATATAGGCGCGGAAGCGGGCATTGTGAGGGCGGGGTGGCGCTCAGTCGTCTTCCTGCTCCCCGCCGCCCTGAGCCAGAATCTCGCGTTTGCCGGCGTGGTTGGCTGCGCCCACGATGCCTTCCAGCTCCATGCGCTCCATGAGCGACGCGGCGCGGTTGTAGCCAATCTGCAGGCGACGCTGGATATAGGACGTCGACGCCTTGCGGTCGCGCAGCACGATGGCCACAGCCTGATCGTAAAGATCGCCGCCAGCTGAGGCCATGGCGCTCTGGTCGAACACGGCGCCGCCTTCCTCGCCTTCGCCTTCCTCCATGGCGGTGACGGCCTCCAGATACTGTGGCCGGCCCTGCGACTTGAGGTGGGAGACAACTTTTTCCACCTCATTGTCGGAAACGAACGGGCCGTGCACGCGGGTGACGCGGCCGCCGCCGGCCATGTAGAGCATGTCGCCCTGACCCAGCAGCTGTTCGGCGCCCTGTTCGCCAAGGATGGTGCGGCTGTCGATCTTCGAGGTGACCTGGAAGGAAATGCGCGTCGGGAAGTTGGCCTTGATGGTGCCGGTGATCACGTCCACCGACGGGCGCTGGGTGGCCAGCACCACGTGGATGCCGGCGGCGCGGGCCATCTGGGCGAGACGCTGGATCGTGCCTTCGATTTCCTTGCCCGCCACCATCATCAGGTCGGCCATCTCGTCGACGATGACGACGATGTAGGGCAATGGATCCAGATCCATCACCTCTTCTTCGTACACCGGCTCGCCGGTTTGTTTGTCGAATCCGGTCTGCAGGGTGCGGGTGATGATCTCGCCCTTGCGCTTGGCCTCGCCGACGCGCGTATTGAAGCCGTCGATATTGCGAACGCCGAGCTTCGACATTTTCTTGTAGCGGTCTTCCATCTCGCGCACCGCCCATTTGAGGGCGACGACCGCCTTCTTCGGGTCGGTGACGACCGGCGTCAGCAGGTGCGGGATGCCATCATAGATCGACAGCTCCAGCATCTTGGGATCGACCATGATGAGGCGGCACTCATCCGGCCGCAGCCGGTACAGCAGCGACAGGATCATGGTGTTGATGGCGACCGATTTGCCCGAGCCGGTGGTGCCGGCCACCAGCAGGTGCGGCATGCGGGCGAGATCGGCGATCACCGGCTCGCCGCCAATGGTCTTGCCGAGGCACAGGCCAAGGCGGGACTTGGATGACGAGAAATCTTCGCTGGCCAGCAATTCGCGCAGATAGACCGTCTCGCGATTGCTGTTGGGCAACTCGATGCCAATGGCGTTGCGGCCAGGCACGACGGCAACGCGGGCCGAGATGGCGCTCATGGAGCGGGCGATGTCGTCGGCCAGGGAAATGACGCGGGAGGATTTGGTGCCCGGCGCTGGCTCCAGCTCGTACAGCGTCACGACCGGGCCTGGCCGCACATTGATGATTTCGCCGCGCACGCCGAAATCTTCCAGCACGCCCTCCAGCAGCGTGGCGTTCTGTTCCAGCGCCTCGACGGACAACATGCTGTTGGCCGCCGGGCGACGTGGCTCCGCCAGCAGCGCCAGTTCCGGCAGTTGGTAGGTCTCGGTATCGAACGTCGGCTGTGCAGGAGCAGCGGGCGCTTTGGCGACCGGCCGCGCCGTCGCGGCAGCGCCGCCCTGGGCCTGGGAAGGCCGCGCCGCCACAGCGTCATCGTTCGCCGGGCCTGCGGAGGTCATGGCGGCGGGAACGCCGACCCGGAGCGCATGGGATGGAATTCGCGGCGCCATGGGCGCGACGGGGTCTGTTTCCGCAGCCATGTCAACGTCAGCGTCGCCAAAGGCGTCGTTGTCGTCCTCTGTTTCTTCCAGGTCAGGCGCGATTTCGCTCTCCGGCTCTTTCCGCTTGCGATGCAGAACGAACGGCTGCGTAGCTTCAACCGGCGCGGCCTCCGCCGTGTCGATCGCGTCTGCAGGATAGCCAGCCGCATCGTCACCCGCAGTGTCTTCGTTCTCGGACATCTCTTCCGACGCGGCGGCTTTTCTGCGCACGCGCGCGGCAAAGCGCGAGGACAGTTCGGCGGCGGCGGCAATGGCGGCGGCGGTCGGAATGATTTTTTGCGGAGCGGTTGCAGTCCGGGTCGCAACGCCAACAGCAGCGCGCGCAGCGGCGGCCGTGGTTTCGGCCGCGTGCGTCATGGCGTGCGCCGCCACGGAAGCGGGTTCGCGGCTTTGCGCCGGCTGGGGGTGGACATGGGCTGGCGCGGCCTCAACCGGCTCAGACCAGGCGGGCGCAGCAGCCATCTGCGGCGCGGCCGTTTCGGCGTCCTGGTAGTAACCGGCGTCCGCGTCCCGGGGACTGCCGGCGCGCATGTGCGCGGGGGCGTAGGCGGCGTGCACCGGCGAGGGCGCCTCCTCCTGGCGCCACGGCGGCTCGATGACCCCTGACGCGGCTGCAACGGCTGGCGTCTCATGCCATGTCGGCGGCATCCGCACGCGGGAGCGGGGAGGCTCGGCTGGCTGAACCGGAGCGGCGACAGGCGCCAGCGCCGGGGTGTAGTCGGGCGCCGCAGTGGAGAAATCATCAGGGAAGGCGCTGGGTTCGACGCGGCCGCCTGGCGTCCTTGCCGCAGCCCTGGAAACGCCCGCCATGGCGGCGGCGCCAGCGGCGGTCGCAGCCAGCTTGCGGCGGCTGCGCCGACGGCCAATGGCGGCCTTGAGCATCATGAAGCCATGCACCACGGCGCCGAGCGACACGATGCCGAGGCCGGGTTCGTCCGAATCAGTATCCTTGCCCCGGGAGGCGCGCCATGAATCCATATCCGTGTCGTCTTCGCTTGCCTGTTCGTCAAACCCGTAGCCGCAGGCCGCGCTGAGCGCGAGGATGGCGATTGCGGCCATGATGAAGCCGGCGAGAACCCGGCCGAATGCGCCGAGTACGCCCAGCACGTTGCGCGCGGCGGCGAGCACGCCGTCGCCAACAACGCCGCCCAGCCCCGTTGGCAATGGCCAGCTGCCTGTCGCCGGCATGGCGCTGGCAACAGCCGCCGCCGCCGAGGCGCCTATGATCCAGAGCGGAATCCGCCATTTCATGCCGGGCATGGTGCGGCGCGTCACCAGCGACACGCCCCAGACCGCCAGAGGCAACAGCCAGGCGACAGAACCAAGGCCGAACAGTTGCATCGCCATGTCGGAGATGACCGCGCCTGGGGCGCCGAGCCAGTTCGAAATCCGGCTGTCGGTAGCGTGAGTGAGGCTTGGATCGCTGACCGACCACGTGATGAGGGCGATCGCCATGGTGATGGCGAAAACGATCAGGGCGATTCCAACCAGATCGAAGGCGCGCCGCTTCATGAAGTAGCGGGCGGCCAACGAGAGATCCTGGGCTGGCGAGGTGGAACGTCTGACGGTGCGCATGCCGACCTGGCGGTTCGTGGAGATATAGGAGTGAGGCTAGCCGGCTGGGGGTTAAGACCCGCTTAACCTTGTGACGGCGGCGCCGGCGAACGCTGCGCGGTTGCGAAAAAAATCTCCGCGCCACGGGGCGCGGAGACGGGTGATGATGGCGAAGTTTTTGGGGAGGATTTCCGGACCTGCTTCCACAGGTCCGGAGGGTTTCCGCTCAGTAGTTGTAGGCGCGTTCGCCGTGATCGGAGATGTCGAGACCTTCGCGCTCTTCTTCGACCGAGACCCGCAGGCCGATGACCAGGTCGACGAGCTTGAACAGGATGGCCGAGCCAACGCCCGAGAAGACGATGGTGAACAGCACTGCCTTGATCTGGGCCCAGACCTGCGTCGCCATCACATAGGTTGCTGGCGAGGCGGTTCCGGGATTGGCGGCGTAATCGACAAGGCCGACGCCGCCAAGCGCCGGGGCGACGAGAACGCCGGTGGCGATGGCGCCGACGATGCCGCCGATGCAGTGTACGCCGAAGACGTCCGCCGTGTCGTCATAACCGAACGTGTTCTTCACGGTGGTGCAGAAGAAGAAGCAGATCACGCCGGCAACCAGGCCAAGGATGATCGAACCCATCGGGCCGGCGAAGCCAGCTGCGGGGGTAATGGCGACCAGGCCGGCGACGGCCCCCGACACGAGGCCGAGCAGCGACGCCTTGCCCTTGAAGGCCCACTCCACGAACATCCACGCCAGCGCTGCCGCGGCAGTGGCCACAAAGGTGTTGACGAAGGCCAGGGCCGCGCCGCCCGTCGCTTCCAGGTTGGAGCCGGCATTGAAGCCGAACCAGCCCAGCCACAGCAGGGATGCACCAATCATGGTCATGGTCAGGGAGTGCGGCGCCATCAGTTCGCGCCCGTAGCCGATACGCTTGCCGATGATCAGGCAGCCAACGAAACCGGCGATGCCTGCATTGATGTGCACCACGGTGCCGCCGGCGAAGTCGAGTGCGCCCCACTTGAACAGCATGCCCGCGTCGGCGTTGACGGCGTCAAGCTTGGCCTGCGCCGCAGCCTTTGCCGTTTCGGTGGTCGCCGCAGCAAGTTCGCGCGCCGCCGCTGCCACCGCGTCGGGGCCGGCCCAATACCAGACCATGTGCGCCATCGGGAAGTAAATGAAGGTGAGCCAGAGGCCGACAAACACCAGCAGCGCCGAAAAACGCACGCGCTCGGCAAAGGCGCCGACGATCAGCGCCGGCGTGATGCAGGCGAAGGTCATCTGGAAAGCCATATAGATCAGCTCGGGAATGACCACGCCGTTGGAGAAAGTGCCGACGGTGCTTTCAGGCGTAATTCCGGCGAGGAAGGACTTGGAGAAGCCGCCGACAAAGCTGTTCAGGGAGCCGCCGTCGGTGAAGGCGAGGGAGTAGCCGTAGGCAACCCAGATCATCGCCGCGAGACAGACGATGGCAAACACCTGGGTGAGGACGGAGAGCATGTTCTTGGTGCGGACCAGGCCGCCATAGAACAGGGCGAGGCCCGGGATCGACATTGCCAGAACGAGGATGGTCGAGATCGCCATCCAGGCGACGTCGCCCTTTGCCGGAGTGGGCCCGGCGGCAAGCGCCGCGGGAGCGCCGGCAAACAGGGCCAGGCCAATGCCGGCGATGGCGGAACCCAGGACCCTGGGCAGGCGCCGCGGCGCGCCGGTTGTGCGCATGAGCGTCATGTCATTTCTCCAGATACTGGCCGGCAGCGGGCTCAGAGTGCGTCTTCGTCGGTTTCGCCGGTGCGGATGCGCAGGGCTTTTTCGATGGAGGTCACAAAGATCTTGCCGTCGCCGATCTGGCCGGTGCGGGCGGCGCCGGCGATGGCCTCGACGGTCGCTTCGACCATGGCGGATGGCACTGCGACCTCAATCTTGATCTTCGGCAGGAAGCTGACGGCGTATTCGGCGCCGCGATAGATTTCCGTATGGCCCCGCTGTCGGCCGTAACCTTTAACTTCCGTTACGGTGAGTCCATGGACGCCCAGGGACGTGAGCGCATCGCGCACTTCCTCAAGCTTGAACGGCTTGATGATCGCCATGACGATCTTCATTGCTTTCCCCCGATTGCTGGTCGCGCGACTGGCTGGCGCATCAGCCAGAAAGTCGGTTGGCCCCGGTTTCTCCATGCATCCGTCACAACGGCGGCCATGGCTTCGGATACCAAAAAGCAAGAAGGGCGCCAGTTTTCTGAAGTGCGGCGCATTTTTTTGAAAATTATTTTATTTCAGTATGATATTCGTTCTTTCAGACGGTCTGGCGCAGACGCGCCTTGTCGTGCTGATGTCGCGCGGCTCAAGCGGACGGGCCAGGATGTTGCGCCGTTTTCCAGGGGAGGGTGGGCGCGGCCGGTCATGGTCCCCCAGTTTCCTGCAGGGGCGAAGTCCAAATAATATGTTCAGAATCAGGCTGATACTGCAATCACGCGAAAGCCGCCGGTTCGGGGCAAACCCCGGGCGCCTTTCCGGCGATAGGGGAGTGGTGGAAAGCACGCAGGCGCCAAATGTCCAGGCGCCTGCTTTTTAATCAAAAATAATGACGCCTGCTTGTGCACTTCTCAATCACGCGCCAGATCGGGACGGGGCCGGATCATGCCTTCCTGCGCCACGGAGGCGATCAGGCGGCCGTCACGGGTGTAGATGTTGCCGCGCGACAGACCGCGCGCGCCGCCAGCGACTGGCGTGTCCTGCACATACAGCAGCCACTCATCAGCGCGGAAATCGCCATAGAACCACATGGCGTGATCGAGGCTGGCGCTCTGGATTGTCGGCTCTATAACGCTGCGGCCGTGGGGAAACAGGCTGACGTCGAGTAGGGTCATGTCGGAGGCATAGGCCAGTACGCACTGGTGAATGGCCAGATCGTCGGGCAGGCGGTTGGCGGCCCGAATCCAGACGCAGAACGGCAGGGTTGTTGGTTCACGGGCGAAATACCGCGAGAAATAATGCTGGTAATCGACAGCCTTGATCTCGATCGGCTGCGCCGTGGAATAATACCGGCGCTGGTTTTCAGGCATTTTCGCCAGCAGGGCGGGATCAATGTCCGACTGGCTGGGCAGATCTTCAGGCTGTGGCACCTCTGGCGGCGGCAGGGTATGTTCGAGGCCGGTTTCATTGACGTGAAACGACGCGGTGAGCGAGAAGATTGGCCGGCCGTGCTGGATCGCCGAGACCCCGCGGGTCGTGAAGCTGCGTCCGTCGCGGATCCGGTCAACTTCGTAGACAATGGGAACGCGCGGATCGCCGCCGAGCAGGAAGTAGCAGTGCATTGAATGCAATGTGCGTTGCTCGACGGTGCGGCAGGCGGCGACCAGCGCCTGGCCGATAACCTGCCCGCCAAAAACGCGCTGCCAGCGATCCTGCGGGCTTCTGCCGCGGAACAGGTTCACTTCGATGGTTTCCAGATCCAGAATCGACAGAAGGTTGTCGATGGCCTTGCTCATGGCGCCTCCGCCGGCCTGCTACGGGCCGATTGACCGTTACTCAGGCGAAGTGTGACGCCTTTGCCGGTCGCTGTCATGTTTATCCGGCGCGCGGACGTGCGCTGGTGGTCCTGCCGGCGTGAAAGTTGGCGGTTGCCGCGCTATATGGATCATGTCCCGATTACAGGCAGGAAACATCGTGTCCCAATCCCCCCAGACCATCATCATTGCAGGCGGCGGCATTGCGGGAATGGCGCTGGCGGTGCTTTTGAAGCAGGAACTGACATCTGGCGTGCAGGTCGTGGTTTGCGATCCGGCGGCTCCAGAGGCGATGCGAAAGACTCCTGGCGATAATCCGCTGCGCGTTTCGGCCCTGGCGGCGGATGGCCAACGGCTGTTTCAGCGGCTCGGCGTATGGCAGGGGATTACCCCCCGGGCCCAGCCGATCGCGAGCATGGAAATTACCGACAGCGCGCTGGCTGATCCTGTCCGCGCGCAACTGCTGTCCCTGTCGGGGGATGTCGGAGCCGGCGAGCCGTTTGCCCATATGCTGGCGAATGATGATGTGTTGCACGCCCTGGCCAAAGCTGCTGTCGCAGCTGGCGTTGAATTGTGTGATGCGCGGGTTGAGCGCTGGCGGTGGAACGGCGCGGTCGCCGGTTCGTCTGGCGTGGCGACCCTGTCGGGGGGGGCGCAACGGCAAGCGAGCCTGCTGGTGGCGGCGGACGGCGCCCGCTCCAACCTGCGCGCGCTGGCTGGCATTGGCTGGCATGGATGGGGCTACGGTCAAACCGCCATTGTCGCGACTCTCGCGCATGAGCGGCCGCACGCCGGCAAGGCCACCCAGCACTTTTTGCCCTCGGGGCCGTTCGCCATCCTGCCGCTAACCGGGAACAGATCGTCGATCGTCTGGACGGAAAGGGCGGCAGACGTTCACGCCCTGATGGCGATGGACGCGGAGGATATGCTGGCCGAGATCCGGCGACGGTTTGGCCTGGAGCGCGGCGCACTTCACCTTGAAACCTGGCCAGTGGGCGTGTTTCCGCTCGCGCTCGGCGTGGCGCGCCGGTTTTACGCCGATGGTCTGGCGCTGGTGGGCGACGCCGCCCATCAGGTGCACCCAATTGCCGGCCAGGGGCTCAATCTCGGTCTGAGAGATGTGATGGCGCTGGGCGAGGCTCTGGTGGAGGCCATCCGTATTGGATTGCCGGCGGGGGAGCTGAATTTGCTACGTGCATACGATCGTAACCGGCGCGCCGACGTTATTGCCATGGCGGTGGTGACGGACGGCCTGAATCGGCTGTTCTCGAATGATTTGACGCCGGTGCGGTTGATTCGCGATCTCGGCGCACGGCTGGCGGGACGCTCTTCAACTTTGAAGCAGATGCTGATCCGCGAAGCGGCTGGCGTCAGCGCGCCCACGCGCAGGTGACGGCCTACTGCCTGGCATTTTACCGTCAGTCGGAGACGTGAAGAAAGTATTTAAAATCAATTAAATAGAAAGAATTTCCCAGTTCGCCCGGGTGCGTTGCCGCCTGGTCGCTGCGCTCTCCTGGTTCACGGAGCGTGCGGCCTTTCTGTGCTTCCGGCCTGCACAGGCGTTATTTATGTGGTTTTGACGTCCATAAATTCTCATCTATGTGCGTTACTGTATAATTTGACCGCATTTTACATTAGAAGACAAATAGATATCATGAAATATATTTGATTGCTGCGTTCGAATGACGGGCGATGAAATTGTAAAAAATTATATAATTTACTGTATTGTTATTTCGTTTTATTTGATGCTTATTGGTGAAAAGTAACATGGTTGATGGGGCGCATTTGCATGAAGGCTCTTTCATATGTCGGCCATAAGCATTTGACGCCAGACGGCGAGATGCTGAACCGGAAGATCTATCGACCGGAAGTTTTTCCGCTTCCACGTCTTGTTGGGTATATTGATCTGCCGCCACCTGAGAATGATGATCTGCCGGCGCCGTCCTGCCGGCTCGAGGGGGCGCGGGTGTTTATCGCGGGTCATGCCGGGCTGGTTGGCGCCGCGTTGCGACGAAGACTGTTACGCGAGCGCTGCGAAATTCTGACCGTCGATCGCCAGCGGCTGGACTTGCGGCGACAACTGGAGACGGAAAGCTGGATGGCCGCCAGCCGGCCGGACATCGTCCTGCTCGCCGCCGCAACCGTCGGCGGTATCGCGGCGAATGTCGCCCGTCCCGCCGATTTTCTGATCGATAATCTGACAATTGCATCAAATATCGCGGTGGCTTCACGGAAGTACAACGTCAAAAAACTGGTGCTGCTGGGTTCAAGCTGCATTTACCCGAGAGATGCTTCGCAGCCCATAACGGAGGACGCCCTGTTGACGGGCGCGCCTGAACCAACAAACAGGGCTTACGCAATTGCCAAAATCGCCGGCCTTGAAATGGCCAGTGCGATCCGTCAGCAGGATGGGCGCGATTTCATATCGGTCATGCCGACCAATCTTTACGGACCAGGCGACAGGTTTGATCCGGAGCGTGGACACGTGATCCCGGCGCTGGTTCGCCGGATGGGCGAAGCGAAAGCAACCGGGGCGCCGGAATGCGTGATCTGGGGGACTGGCCAGGCCAGGCGTGAGTTTCTGCATGTCGATGATTGCGCCAATGGCATTGTTCATGCCCTGCAGCACTATTCTGGTGATGCCCCTCTCAATATTGGCTCAGGTGAGGAGGTGACAATCGCCACGCTGGCGACGCTGATCGCCCAGGCCGTGGGCTACCAGGGCCGGATCGTTTTTGACCCTGCGCGCCCGGAGGGGGCGCCACGTAAACTGCTGGACAGTTCCCGCATCCGGGCGCTTGGCTGGTCTCCCCGGATAAATCTGTGCGATGGCATCGCCAGTACGGTGCGGTGGTGGCGTGAGCAGGGCGGGGTCCCACGCGCAACGGATACGGTGAGGCTCGCCCTGTGCCGCGCTGAGGCCTGATCCGGGCAGAATATGCCCTGCCTTGGGGCGGAAGGACGTTCGCTTCAGCCGTCCGCCAGTACGCGTCTGACGACATCCATCACGGGCTTTTGCCATGATGGCAGGCTGACGCCATGGGCCTGTTGTAATCGGGTGCAATCCAGCAGCGAGTTCCGTGGTCTGGCTGCGGGCGTCGGATATTCGGCGGTGGTGATGCGGCGCACCCTGGCCGAGGGTCCCCCAAGCTCACGGGAGGCCATGAATATCTGTTCAGCGAAATCGCCCCATGTTGGGGCCGCGCCTCCGGCAGCGGCTGTCATATGAAAGACGCCGTGGAGCTTCGTATCATCCGGATGGGCGACGAGATTGCGGGCTACAGCAATCACCCCGTCGGCAATGTCCAGGGCAGAGGTTGGCGCGCCGGTCTGGTCGGCGACAACGGACAGTTCGTCGCGAGTTTCGGCAAGCCTGAGCATGGTTTTGGCGAAGTTCTTGCCGAACGGGCTGTAGACCCAGGCCGTGCGCAGGATCACGGATCTGGGCGCCGCCGCCTGCACCGCCATTTCTCCCGCAAGCTTGGTTTTGCCATAGACAGAAAGTGGATCGGGGCTGTCATCCTCGGTCCAGGCGCCGTCTTTCTGGCCATTAAAGACGTAGTCGGTCGATATCTGGATGAAGGGGATTCCGGCCAGCGCTGCTGCCTGGGCGACGGCTTCGGCTCCATCGCAGTTCACGGCCAGAGCGAGTTCGGGCTCCGACTCGGCCTGATCCACCGCCGTGTAGGCTGCGGCGTTAACAATTACATCGCAGTCGATGCCGGTCAGGGCTCCGGCGATGGCGTGTGGCCGCGTCAGATCCAGGTCAGGTCTGCCCATGGCAACAACCGACAGGTCATTTGCAGCCTCCGCTCGCTCCAGCAGTGAACGCGCCAGCTGCCCTTCCGTTCCGGTCACCAGGATCCGCATGTGTTCTCCATCGCCGTTGGCCGTCGCGGCGCCCGCGTTCAGTCGAACCAGACCGGAAGATCCGCAAGGCGCGGCTGCTTCACATCCTTGGGCGAAAGCAGCGCCTGGGCGCCGGACACCGGCCAGTCAATGCCAATGTCAGGATCGTTCCACAATACGCCATGGTCGTGGGCGGCGGCGTAGGGCGCCGTGACCTTGTATTGAACCTCGGTATCCGGCTCGAGCGTGCAAAAACCGTGAGCAAATCCCACCGGAACCCAGAGCTGGCGCCAGTTCTCGGCCGAAAGCTCAACGGCCACGTGCTGTCCATAGGTGGGCGAGGACCTGCGCAGGTCAACGGCGACATCCAGAATGCGCCCGCGCGACACGCGCACCAGCTTGTCCTGGGCGAACGGCGCCGACTGGAAGTGCAGGCCGCGCACCGTTCCGACCGGGCCGGACAGCGAGTGGTTGTCCTGAACGAAACTGGCGTCAATGCCGGCTTCGCGCATGGCCTGCTGATTCCAGGTTTCACTGAAGAAGCCGCGCTGGTCGCCATGACGGACTGGCGTGATGATCTTGACGTCCGGCAAAGCCGTTGGGGTGACGGAGAGCATGTAAAGCCTACACTGGTTCAATGGTATGGATCAGGCGGACAGGCCGAGGCGTTCGCCGCGATAGCCGCCGGAGCGGACCCGCTCCCACCATTGCTGGTTGGCGAGATACCATTCCACGGTCTTGCGCAGCCCGCTTTCAAATGTCTCTTTCGGCTTCCAGCCAAGCTCGCGTTCAATTTTGCTGGCGTCGATCGCGTAGCGCTGGTCGTGGCCCGGGCGGTCGGCGACCCAGCTGATCAGTCGCTCATGACCGCCCGCCGCGCTGTCCGGGGCCAGTTCATCGAGCAGGGCGCAGATGGCGCGCACCACGTCGATATTCTTCCGCTCGTTCCAGCCGCCGATATTGTAGCTCTCGCCGATGCGGCCGCGCATCGCCACTTCAATCAGCGCCTCGGCGTGATCGTCGACGTACAGCCAGTCGCGCACGTTGTCGCCCTTGCCGTATACCGGAAGCGGCTTGCCTTCGAGCGCATTGATGATCATCAGCGGGATCAGCTTCTCAGGGAAGTGATACGGCCCGTAATTGTTCGAGCAGTTGGTCATCACCGTGGGCAGGCCATAGGTGTGATGCCAGGCCCGGACGAAGTGGTCGGACGCCGCCTTGGAGGCGGAATACGGAGAGTTGGGCTGGTAGGGCGTTTCTTCGTGGAAGAAACCATCCGCGCCAAGCGAGCCAAACACCTCGTCCGTCGAGATGTGATGGAAGCGGAACGCCTCCCGGCCAGCTTCATCAAGATTGCGCCAGTAGCCGAGTGCAGCCTGGAGCAGGGTGAAAGTGCCGGTGACATTGGTGGACAGGAATTCGGCGGGGCCGTCGATTGAGCGGTCCACATGGCTTTCAGCGGCGAGATGCATGATCACGTCCGGCCGGAAAGAGGTCACCACCTCATCCATCGCGCCCTGATCGCGAATGTCGGCCTGAAAAAAGCGATAGCGCGGACTGTTGGCGACGGGTTCAATTGAATCCAGGTTGCCGGCGTAAGTCAGGGCATCGACGACGAGCACCTCGTGCGGCGTGTCGCGCACCAGCTTGCGAACCACCGCTGATCCGATGAAGCCCGCGCCGCCGGTAACCAGAAAACGTTTCGCCATAACCTGCCTGTATCAGCTTTATGTGAATAGGGATCGGCGCCGACGTCTGTCATGGCGGCGCATTTCCGGCCCAGAGTGGGCGCCATTGCCTTGCTGTCAATCCTCAGATCGATCCGGAGCTGGCTCATTCATTTGCCCGGAGCGCTGCGGCCGAGGCCGCGCAGCCCACAACCATTGAGAACAGGCTGAGGGCCGCCAGCGCCAGCATGGGGGTGCGGAACGGCGTCAGGCCATCCAGCGCCGACGTGGTGGCCGATACGCCGAAAATCAATACCGGCGTCATCAATGGCAGCGACAGGATCGCCAGCAGCAGGCCGCCGCGGCGCATGCCGGCGGTCAATGCAGCTCCGGTGGCGCCGATGAACACCAGGGCCGGGCTGCCAACGAGCAGGGTGACGGTGACTGCCAGCATGGCGGCCGGCGATAGCGCCAGCAGCAGTCCATAGGCTGGCGCCGCGATCACCAGGGGCAGGCCGGTCACCAGCCAGTGTGCAATGGCTTTGGCCAGGACAATGAATTCCAGCGGGGCTGATGACAGGCGCATCTGTTGCAGCGCCCCATCCTCCAGGTCAGCCTGGAACAGGCGGTCCAGGCCGAGGAGAATGGACAGGACGGCGGCAAGCCAGAGCATTGCGGGCCCGATGCGCGCCAGCAACGCCGGGTCAGGCCCAATTGCCAGCGGCGTCATGGTGACGATCAACAGAAAGAAAACCAGACCCAGCGCAGCGCCGCCGCCCTGGCGGAGGGCGAGACGGATATCGCGCTGGAGAATGGCCGCCAGCGCTCCGGTCATTGTCCGGCCCGCGCTGGCGCGTAGCCCAGCAGCAGTTCGTCCTCGCACGCGTCGTCTTCCCAAAAGGCCGCTTCGTCGTCGCCGGCGTTGGCCATGGGGGGGGCGAGATGCAGCGTCAGGGCGTTGTCGAGCCCAAGCGGCTGGTGGGTGGCTGCAATGATGATGCCGCCGCCCGTCAGATGGCGCTGCATCAGGCCGGTGAGTCCGCGAATTGAGCGCTGGTCGAGGGCGCCGGCTGGTTCATCCATCAGCCAGATTGGCCGGCTGCATGACAGGAGGCGCGCCAGGGAAACCCGACGGCGTTGCCCGGCTGAAAGATGCTCCACCGGCATGTCCATGGCGTGGCTGAGACCAACCGCCTCCAACGCTTCATCAATTGCTGTGGTGGAGGCGCCCAGAAGCTTTCGCGCCCAGGAAAGGTTCTCCTGAACAGTCAGGGACGACTTCAGGCCGTCGCGATGCGCCATGAGGCCAATCAATTCGCCGGGCGTCCGGTCCGGATCGCCGGAGAGCGTGATCTCGCCTTCAGCGGGCGCCAGAAGTCCGGCGATCATGGCGATGAGGCTGGACTTTCCCGCGCCATTGTCGCCGGTGATGACGAGCGCCGATCCAGACGCCACGCGAAAGGAAATGTCGCGGAAAATAAGCCGGCCGCCCCGGCGACACGACAATGTGTTGGCTGTGAGGATCATGACGGTTGTGTGCCATGCCGCGAAGCGCCGGGCAACGGGCTGTAAAGGCGCGAAGTTGTGCGGCAGACGGCGGCGCGCCCAGATTAGAATGACTCGCGGCTATGGCGGAGCACGAAGAAACGCACTATAAAATAACGAGCTGCGCCGCGCGCGTGACGCGCGGGGCCTGGGCACTCCCGGGGCGGCGCGCGCATTGGGCGCCCAGATGAATCCGGCCATGCCGGCGACGTCAGGCTGCCTGCTGTCATCCGGAAGGTGACCGGTCGCCCTGTCCGCAGGCGTTGGCGACACAGGCGTCGGTCGGTCTCCCCGCAGTCACGCTCAGGATTCATCATGACTTCTCTCGACAGTTTCAAAAGCCGCCAGATGCTTCAGGTCGGCGCCCGCGCCTATGCCTATTATTCCTTGCAGAAGGCAGAGGAAAATGGCCTGCCGGATGTATCGCGCCTGCCATTTTCCCTGAAAGTGCTGCTCGAGAACCTGCTGCGGTTTGAAGACGATCGTTCGGTGCGCAAGGACGATATTCTGGCGATCGCCGCCTTCGTCAAAAACCGGGGTTCCGAAGAGCGTGAGATCGCCTTTCGTCCAGCGCGCGTGCTGATGCAGGATTTTACTGGCGTGCCTGCGGTGGTGGATCTGGCCGCCATGCGCGACGCCATGAACAGCCTCGGCGCCGATCCGGTGAAAATCAACCCGCTGGTGCCGGTGGATCTGGTCATCGACCACTCCGTGATCGTCGACGAGTTCGGCACGCCAAGGGCCTTCGGCGACAATGTCCGTCTGGAATACCAGCGCAATGAAGAGCGTTACAAGTTCCTGCGCTGGGGCTCAGAAGCGTTCAACAATTTCCGGGTCGTGCCGCCAGGCACCGGCATTTGCCACCAGGTGAACCTCGAATATCTGTCGCAGACCGTATGGACCCGTGATGAAAACGGCGTCGAGGTTGCCTATCCGGATACATTGGTCGGCACCGACTCGCACACCACCATGGTCAACGGCGTCGCCGTGCTTGGCTGGGGCGTTGGCGGCATTGAGGCGGAGGCGGCGATGCTGGGCCAGCCGCTGTCGATGTTGATTCCCGAGGTGGTCGGCTTCAAGCTTGCCGGCAGGTTGCGTGAAGGCGTCACCGCCACCGATCTTGTGCTGACCGTGACCCAGATGCTGCGCAAGCGCGGCGTGGTCGGCAAATTTGTCGAATTCTACGGCCCGGGCCTTGACGCCATGACCGTGGAAGACCGCGCCACGATCAGCAACATGGCCCCGGAATATGGCGCCACGTGCGGTTTCTTCCCGATCGATCAGGCAACAGTCGACTGGCTGGCCAAAACCGGCCGCGAGCCGGAGCGCGTGGCGCTGGTGGCCGAGTACGCCAGGGCCCAGGGCCTGTTCCGCACTACGGATACGCCGGATCCGGTTTTCAGTGATACGCTGTTCCTTGATCTGAACGACGTGGAGCCGTCGCTTGCCGGCCCCAAACGACCGCAGGATCGCGTGCTCCTGAGCGGCGCGAAGCAGGGCTTCGTCGCCTCAATGGAGAGCGAGTTCAACAAGGCTGCTGACATCGCCAGACGCTATCAGGTTGAGGGCAAAAACTTTGACCTTGGCCATGGCGACGTGGTGATCGCCGCCATTACGTCCTGCACCAACACGTCCAATCCCAGCGTGATGATTGGCGCCGGCCTGCTGGCCCGCAACGCGGCCGCCAGGGGGCTGAAATCGAAGCCGTGGGTCAAGACCTCGCTTGCGCCGGGATCCCAGGTGGTGGGTGAGTATCTGGCCAGGTCCGGTCTGCAGGCTGAGCTCGACAAGCTGGGATTCAACCTGGTCGGTTTTGGCTGCACTACCTGCATCGGCAACTCGGGCCCGCTGCCGGCGGAAATTTCCAAAGCGATCAACGACAATGATATTGTCGCCGCCGCCGTGTTGTCGGGTAACCGCAACTTCGAAGGCCGCGTCAATCCGGATGTGCGCGCCAACTACCTGGCTTCGCCGCCACTGGTCGTCGCTTATGCCCTGGCCGGCTCCTTGCAGATCGACCTGACGAAGGATGCGCTGGGGGTCGGTTCTGACGGCCAGCCGGTGTATCTGCGCGACATCTGGCCGAGCTCCGCCGAGATCCAGGATTTCATTGACCGGAACATTTCACAGGCGCTGTTCCGCGCCCGATACGCCGACGTGTTCACCGGCGACGAAAATTGGCGGAAAATTGAAGTTTCCGGCGGCAACACCTACGGGTGGGACAACAAATCCACCTATGTGCAAAACCCGCCCTATTTCGTCGGCATCACCCGGACGCCGAAGCCGGTGGAAGACGTTGTCGGGGCGCGCGTACTGGGACTGTTCCTCGACTCGATCACGACCGATCACATTTCCCCAGCAGGCTCGATCAAGGCCGCCAGCCCGGCCGGCAAATATCTGCTGGACCACGGCGTCGCGGTGGCGGATTTCAACCAGTACGGCACCCGTCGCGGCAATCATGAAGTGATGATGCGCGGCACCTTCGCCAATATCCGCATCAAGAACCAGATGGTTCCCGGCGTGGAAGGGGGCGTCACCATTCACTACCCGGATGGCGAACAGATGCCGATCTACGACGCCGCCATGAAGTACCAGGCCGAAGGCACGCCGCTGGTGGTGTTTGCCGGCAAGGAGTATGGCACCGGCTCATCGCGTGACTGGGCGGCCAAGGGCACCAACCTGCTTGGCGTGCGCGCGGTGATTACCGAGAGCTTCGAGCGCATTCATCGTTCGAACCTGGTCGGCATGGGGGTTTTGCCGCTGGTGTTCGAGCCTGGAACCAGCTGGCAGACTCTGGGTCTGAAGGGAGACGAGAGGGTTACCATTCGCGGTCTTGGCGAAAGCCTGCGCCCGCGTCAGACCCTGACTGCGGAAATCACCCGCGCCAATGGCGAGAAACTCAGCGCGCCGTTGATCTGCCGCATCGATACCCTTGATGAGCTGGAATATTTCCGCAACGGCGGCATCCTGCACTATGTGCTGCGCCAGCTCGCCGCCTGAGGCAATCGGCTCAAGACACCGCCGATGAAAGGGCCCGGGACATGTGTCCCGGGCCCTGTTTGTCTGGGTAAATCGCTGGCGGGCCAGCTTGGGCTGGAACCCGCCAGAACTACGCGCCACCCACTGCGGCGTCCTCTTTTTTAACCTCAGGAAGCGCCATGCCATGCCGCACGATAGCCTCCTCAATTGGGCCGTCGAAGGCGATCTGGCCATGCTCCATGACGATACCGCGCGTACAATATTCCAGCAGCGATTTCGGGTCATGTGAAGCCAGCACGAGAATGCCGGCGCTGGCGATCAGTTCCTGCACCCGCTGCCGCGCCTTGCTGGCGAAAGCGGCGTCGCCGACGCTGATCAGCTCGTCCATCAGCAGGATATCGGGCCGGATTGCCGTGGAAATGGCGAAGGCCAGTCGCAGGTTCATGCCGGATGAATAGGTCCGCATGGGCAGATCAAGGAAGTCGCCAATTTCCGCGAACTCGGCGACTTCCGGAATACGCTCCCGTGCTTCCGGGATGGTCATGCCGATGATCGCTCCACGCAGAACGATGTTTTCGGCCCCGCTCATCTCCGGGTCCATGCCCATGGTGATATCAAGCAGTGACGACACGGCGCCTTCGATCTCGGCGGAGCCTGAGGATGGCTCATAAGCGCCAGACAACACCCGCAGCAGCGTGGACTTGCCGGCGCCGTTGTGGCCGAGAAGGCCCAGCCGGTCGCCATTGGTCAGCCTGAGGTTGACGTTTTTCAGGGCGTTGACCGAAACGACGTCGCCATCTGCGGCGACGGAACCGCCAACGCGGGCCATCAGATTGCGCCGGATCGAGCGTCCGCGTGCGTTGTAGATCGGGAATTCGACGCAGGCGTTTTCAAGGATAATCGAGGCCACGACGTCTCTCCCTCACAGCCAGTAAACGATACGCGCCCGCAACCTGGCGAACAGGGGGCCGGTGACGGCGTACAGCAGCACAATCATGAAAACGGCGACGCCCCAGGTCCACAGGCTCGGCGCGCGCCCATTCATTGGCTCGGCGACGATCCGCAGGAAGATGGCGAAGGGATTGAGACCAACCACGAAGGGCGCGGCGGCCCCGAGCTGTTCCACTTTCCACATGATGGGCGTCAGGAAAAAGGCAATCTGCAGGACGTTCTGGATGATCACCGGGGTGTCGCGAAAACGGGTGGAGATCAGGCCAATCAGCATCACAACCGGATAGGCTGCGACCAGCAGCAGGATCATGCCCGGGATGGCGAGCAGCATCTCCCAATCGGGCCAGACGCCAAACAGCAGGAACACCAGCGGAATGATGATGATGTTATGCGCAAACATGATCAGATTGCGCATGATCAGCCGCATGGCGAACAGGGTTTTCGGCATTGCCTCCTGACGGAGATAAACGCCCGAGCTGCTGAACACGCCCGTTGCGTCCATGATGATGCCCTGGATCAGCGTCCAGACCACGTAGTTCACCGCCAGATAGGGCAGATAGGTGCGGATGTCCTGCTTGAACAGAATTGAATAGACAAGGCCAATGCCGCCCACGAAGGCCGCCATGCTGAGCGTGATCCAGAAAGGACCCACGCGCGAACGCTTGTAGCGCTGGCGTATGTCGGTCATCGCCAGCAGGTTCCAGACATGCCACGCTGACAAACCCTGTCGCGCGTCTGCGATCGCCCGTTGCCAGTCCCGGGGTGATGGCTTGAGAGACATGATACTCCTGGAGCCTGGTCGCCCGCCGAAGGGCGATGGCGGGGCGGGCGCGACGCCAGCTCACCGCTCTGCTGGAAAAATATGGCCTTGTATGTGTGTCCGGCCACCAGATCGAAAGGCGCACCTATACATCATGCACGGATGCCGCGATACGCCGTCTTGTGGTGGATGACAGGCTGGCAGTTCGTGTCACAATCGGTCAGGTCTTTGGAGGCGTTGCGACATGGACGTGGAAAGCGCTGCGATCAAATCCGGCGAACGCCATTGGACAACACCCCCCGCGACGGTATAGGTACGCCCAAACTGGCCAGCACGCGCTGGCTGGAATCATTTCAGCAAGTTGGTGTTTCTCCGGAGGCATCAGCCTTGTACAGGATCAGGAGTGCGTAATGGCGTCCACTTTCGACACCGTTGCAGACATCATTGCCGACACCTGCGACATCCCCCGCGAGCAGATCACGCCGGAGTCGCACGCCATTGAGGATCTTGGCGTTGATTCGCTGGCGTTCCTCGATATCGCCTTCGCGATCGACAAGGCTTTTGGCATCAAGCTGCCGCTTGAGCAGTGGACCCAGGAAGTCAATGAAGGCAAGGTCCCGGCGGAAGAGTATTTCGTCCTGAAGAACCTGTGCGACCGCATCGACCAGCTTGTTGCTGCAAAGCAGGGCTGAATAACGATCTGTTCCGCGTTTGAAGGGGCGCATCCAGCTGGATGCGGCTCTTCAAACCGTTGAAGGCGCCTCTATGCATCTCGAATATTTCAGGATGATCGACGGGGTCGCTGCGCTCGACATGGGCGACAAGCGCATCCTTGCGACAGCGACCGTTCCCATGGAAAGTCCTGTGTTCGAAGGGCATTTTCCTGGATATCCGCTGATGCCAGGCGTGCTGTTGACAGAGACGATGGCGCAGGCCTCGGGCTTTCTTTTGCTCGCTCTGAGTGACTATGATCGCATGCCTTTCCTTGCCGGGGTGGAGAAGGCAAAGTTTCGTTCATTCGTCGGCCCCGGCGCGCGCCTTGAAATCGAAGCGAATCTTGAGCACCTCGGGTCCGGCTATGCGGTGACCAGGGCCCGGATCCGCAGCGACGACAGGATGATCTGCGATGCGGAGCTTATGTTCCGCCTGCTGCCATTCCCGGACGGCATGGCTGCTTTGATGCAGGAGCGCGCGCGCGATATCGGTCTTGCTCCTTCGGAGGCGCCTTGAATGGACCGCGAAATCTGGATTACCGGCGTTGGCATGGTGTCGTCGGCGGGCGTTGGCGTTGCGGCGCATCTTGAAGCGCTGAAAAACGGCGTGGCCCCACAGGTCGATAGCGACAGTTTCTCGCCCTATCGCGTTCATCCGGTTGTCGCGGTTCCTTACGAGCAGCAGATTCCAAAGAAGGCCGACCAGCGGCAGATGGAGGCCTGGCAGAAGCTGGGCGTCTTCGCCGCCGGCATGGCGCTGGACGCCGCCGGCCTGAAGGGGGACGCGGAGCGGTTGGGCCGCCTTGAAATGATCGTCGCCGCAGGCGGTGGCGAGCGTGACTATGCTGTCGATGGCCAGATCCTGACCCAGGCGCCATTGTCCGAGCGCCCGGCCGAGATGCTCAATGAGCGTCTGATGGGCGATATCCGGCCGACCATGTTTCTGGCCCAGCTTTCCAACCTGCTGGCCGGCAATATCTCGATTGTCCATGGCGTGACCGGCGGCTCCCGCACCTTTATGGGCGAGGAGCAGGCTGGCGTTGACGCTCTGCGCATCGCCGAAGCGCGGATTCGCGCCGGTCAGGCTGACGCCTTCCTGATTGGCGGCTCCTACAACGCCGAGCGCCCCGACGTGCTGCTGATTTACGCCATGGCTGACTACCTCTGGATGCATGATTATGCGCCGGTGGCGGAGCGCGCGACACGCGGCGGCGGTTTCATTCTGGGTTCTGGCGCGGCCTTCCTCGTGGTTGAGGCGGCGGATGTCGCCAGGGCGCGTGGAGCCAGGCCGCTGGCCCGCCTCGACGCAGTTGCGTCCGATATGCCCGCCCGTGAGCCGGGATCAGTCGCGGCGTCGCTGGATGGCATGTGGGAGCGGATCGCAACAGACTTCAATCCGTCGCGCGGCGCGGTGTTCTCAGGCGCCACCGGCGTTGCGGACGTGACCGCCGAAGAGCAGTCCGTGCTGGCGCAGCGGGCCGGAAACGCCCCGATTCACGCCACGGGCGATCTGTTCGGACATATGGTTGAGCCACAGTTTCCGGCTGGCGTCGCGCTGGCCGCCGCAGCCCTTTCGGAGGGGTGGTGTGACGACGCGGTGGTGACTGGCGTTGGCCACCGGCGTGGAGAAGGAACCGCGCGCCTGTCGCGCGTGGATTGAACGCATGGGTTTTCTGGCGGAGCAGCGCGCATGACGTCGCCACATCGCGATAGGGCAGGCCGGCCACTGGTGGCCGTTACCGGTCTTGGCATTGTCACTTCCCTCGGCGAGGGCAAGGAAGACAATTGGGCCGCGCTGACGGCGGGCCGTTCGGGCGTGAAACGGCTTAGCCGCTTTCCGGTCGCCGGACTGAAGACAACGATTGCCGCGACAGTTGACTTCATCAAGGCGGAGCCGTTTTGCGCTCCGGCGCTGTCGCAGGAAATGGCGATGCGGGCCGGGGTTGAGGCTGTCGGTCAGGCTGGCATTGGTGCGCCAGGTGATTTTCCCGGGCCGCTGTTTATCGCTGTGCCGCCGGTCGAAATGGAGTGGCCACACCGGCGCGCGCTGGCGGAAGCCGGGGCCAATGGTGAGGACGTGACCTACGCCACCCTGCTGGCCGCCGCGCGCACCGGAAAGTTCCGGGAATGGTATGAACTGTTCCTGTTCGGAACGGTCGCAGAGAACGTGGCCAGGCGTTTTGGCACCAAGGGCTCGCCAATTTCGCTGTCTACGGCCTGTTCGTCTGGCGCCACCTCGATCCAGCTTGGCGTGGAGGCGATTCGCCGGGGTGAGACGCAGGCTGCGCTTTGCATGGGCACCGATGGGTCGGTCCACCCGGAATCGCTGATCCGGTTCTCGCTGCTGTCCGCATTGTCGACGCAGAATGATCCGCCGGAGGGCGCATCCAAGCCATTCTCAAAGAATCGAGACGGCTTCGTCATGGGCGAGGGCGCGGCTGCGGTGGTGCTGGAGGACTATGACCACGCCCTGGCGCGCGGCGCGAAGATCCTTGGTTTTGTTCTGGGGTGTGGCGAGAAAGGCGACAGCTTCCACCGCACGCGCTCCAGTCCCGACGGCGCGCCGGCGATCGCCGCCATAGAAGGCGCGATCCGTGACGCCGGTCTGTCGCCCGACGATATCGACTATGTCAATGCGCACGGCACCAGCACGCCGGAGAACGACAAGATGGAAGCGCTGGGGCTTGAGGCTGTGCTGGGCGCCCGCATGAAATCCGTGCCGATCTCTTCTAACAAGTCGATGGTCGGGCACACCCTGACAGCCGCCGGCGCCGTTGAGGCGGTGGCGTCGCTGATGACAATCGCCAACGGTCGGATCCCGCCGACGATCAATTATCACGTTCCCGATCCGGCCATTGAGCTTGATGTGGTGCCCAATGTCGCCCGCGACGCCAATGTGCGTTACGTTTTGTCGAATTCGTTCGGCTTTGGCGGGCAAAACACCTGTCTCGTGTTCTCGGGCGAGCCAGGCTGAATTGGCTGAAACGGGCTGCAAACCGACGCGGCGCCATAGGCGCCGTGTTCATTTGAAGGAAGGTTTATGAGCAGGCGCGTTCTGGTGACTGGCGGCGGCAAGGGGCTTGGAGCGGCGATCGTCCGCGCCCTGGCCGGGGCCGGGTTCGACGTTGATTTCACCTACCGGTCGTCGGGCTCCGCCGCTGAGGCGCTGATTGCCGAACTGTCCGCATCGTCATCGTGCGGATCTCTGCGCGCCTTCCAGCTTGATCTGGCGGACCAGGCTGCTGTCGATGCTTTCTGCGCTGCGCATGAGGACGAAGGTTACTACGGCTTCGTCCACAATGCGGGACAGTCATACGACGCCCTGGCGGCCATGATGTCCCGCGAGAAGGCTGATGAGGCCATGCAGGTCAATTTCTGGTCGCTGACGACGATTGCCAAGGCGCTGGTGCGCGGCATGGTTCGCGGGCGCTCTGGCCGCATCGTGGCGATCGGCTCGATCACGTCGATTCATGCCAATGCCGGCAACGGGGCCTATGCGGCGTCGAAAGGCGCTGTCGCCTCATGGCTGCGCACGCTCGCGGTGGAAACGGCCAAACGCGGCGTTACGGTGAACACCGTGGCGCCTGGCTTTATCGATACCGACATGATGGCGCGTTACGCCGAGCATCGCGCCACGCTTGAAAAGCAGATCCCGGCCGGTCGCTTTGCGCGGACCGGGGAGGTCGCCGCCTTGACGGCTTTTCTCCTCAGTGACGCCGCTTCCTACATCACTGGCGCCGTGTTGCCGGTCGACGGCGGACTGTCGGCCCAGATCAGCGCACACCGGTACTGAGGCGCTTCGCCCGCCGGTTGCCTGACGCGCCGGTGGGGCCATGGGTCCGGGCTGAAGCGGTCCGGACCTGACAGCCGAACGGTGCTGAAGCCCGTTTGGATGCTGGATTCAACCGCCCGGGAACGGGCGCATCAGGACAGGCCATGCGCGCACTTCAGCTTTTTGGTGACCGGGATCTTCGCCTTACTGACATTGAGCCGCCGCCGCCGCCCGCAGCGGGCGAAGTGCAGATCCGCACGCGCGCCATTGCGCTGAACTATCTGGACGTCTGGGGGTTTCGCGGCATGGCTTTTGCCCGCCGCAAGATGCCCCAGGTCGCCGGCGTTGAGGCCTCCGGCGAGGTCGTGGCGGTTGGCGAGGGCGTCAGCCGCTTTCAGGCCGGCGACAAGGTGGTGATGTATGGCGCGGAGACCTGCGGCCACTGCAAGGCCTGCCGGGAAGGACGCGATAATCTGTGCGAGAACGTCGCGGGAATTCTTGGCTTCCATGTCGACGGATTTGCCCGCGAACTGATCAACCGGCCCGAGCGTCTGGTCATCAAGGTTCCGGACAACGTCAGCTTCGAAGACGCCGCCTGCGCGCCAATCGGTTTCGGCACCGTGCAGCACATGCTGTTCGACAATGCAAAACTTGAGCCTGGCGAAACCATACTGGTGCACGCGGGCGGCTCCGGCATCGGCACCGCCGCCATCAAGATGGCCAAGGACATCGGCTGCTACGTCTATACGACGGTCGGCGACGACGCCAAGGGCGAGCGGGCCAGGGCGCTCGGCGCTGACATGGTTATCAATTATCGCACCGAGCGCTTTGAGGGCGTCGTGCGCAAGGCGACCAAACGCAAGGGCGTCGATGTGGTTTTTGAACACGTCGGCGTCGATACCTGGAATGGCAGCCTGCTTTGCCTCAAGCGCGGCGGTCGTCTGGTGACCTGCGGCTCCACCTCGGGCATTTCCACCACCCTGAACCTGATGCAGTTGTTCCAGCAGCAATACCGCATCACCGGCTCGTTCGGTTGCAGCATGGGCAATATTGTCCAGTCGCTGGACAAGATGGCGCGCGGTATGGACCCGGTGATCGATTCGGTGTTCGAGCTGCCGGATTTCCTCAAGGGCCTGGAGCGCCTGGAAGGACGCCAGGCCTTTGGCAAGGTGATCGTGCGGTTCTGATCGTTACCCTCTGATCGAGGCATCCATCCGGTCGCGCAGGCGATCCGTCTTTCTGGTTTCAGGCATTGTCTCCTGGCGAACTGACCTGCATTTCGCCGGAGCGTGCTTCAATATGTGAGCTGGCCATGACTGCAGACAACACCGCGTCCAGGGCATCGCAGAAGACCGATCCGGGCCGTTTCTTCGAGCACTTCCGTATCGGCGAGGTGATCCGCCATGCGACGCCCCGCACCATCACCACTGGCGACGTGGCCCTCTATACGGCCCTGTATGGTCCGCGCTTCGCGGTGCAGTCGTCCGACGAGTTCGCGCGTGGCCTTGGTTATGCCCGCAGCCCGGTGGACGACCTGCTGGTGTTCCACGTGGTGTTCGGCAAGACCGTTCCCGACATTTCGCTGAACGCCGTTGCCAATCTCGGCTATGCGGAAGGCCGCTTTCTGCGCCCGGTCTATCCCGGCGACACCATCTCCACCGTGTCCGAGGTGATCGGCCTGAAGGAGAACTCCAACCGCAAGACCGGCGTCGTCTACGTGCGCTCCACTGGCTACAACCAGCACAATGATGCGGTGCTGGAATATGTGCGCTGGGTGATGGTGCGCAAGGCTGACGAATCAGCCGCGCCCACCGGCGAGCTCGTGCCGCAGCTTGGCAAGGCTGTCGCCGCAGCGGATCTGGGCGAAGCGGTTCCGGCGCTCAATGTGGGCGCCTGGTCGAACGAGCTGGCCGGCAGCCGCTACCGCTTTGACGATTATGTGGTGGGCGAGCGCATCGACCATGTCGACGGCATGACCGTCGAGGAGGCGGAGCAGCAGATCGCCACCCGCCTGTACCAGAACACGGCCAAGGTGCACTTCGACGGCCACGCCGCGAAGGATACGCGCTTTGGCAAGCGCCTGATCTACGGCGGCGTGGTGATTTCCCTGGCGCGGGCGCTGTCGTTTAATGGCCTCGGCAATGCTTTCCACGTCGCGGCGATCAATGGCGGCCGCCATGTGGCGCCGCTGTTCTCTGGCGATACGGTTTATGCCTGGACCGAGGTGCTGGACAAGGCGGAGGTGCCTGGCCGTTCCGACGTTGGCGCGCTGCGCCTGCGGACGATCGCCACCAAGAACCAGCCATGCGCCGCGCATCCGTACAAGGCAGGCGATGACATGGACCCGTCGGTCATTCTTGACTTCGATTATTGGGTTCTGGTGGTTCGTTAAACCCGGCAGGTCACCGTTCGCGCGGGTAAATAAGGCCATTCAAAAAGGGGCGTCCTGATCCAGTCAGGGCGCCCCTTTTCGCATTCGGGCTGGCGCGCCTCTTCTGTTGGCGATCAGGAATATCACCTGCTCTGCAGATGATTCACCAGTTCCCGCGCCAGCGGCGTCAGCCCGGCGTAGCTGCGCACGCACAGGAACAGTTCCCGTTCGGCCCAGGCGTCGCTGAGCGGGATGGCGGCGATCTTCATGGTGCGCCTCGCCCGCTGCGCCGTGGTTTCAGGCACCACGCCGACGCCGACGCCGCACTCCACCAGCCGGCAGACGCCGTCGAACGAACGCAGTTGCACCCGCAGGCGCAGTGGCCGGCCAGCCCGGGCGGCCTTGGCGGCGAGGAAGCGCTGCAAGGCGCTGGACCGGTCAAGCCCAACGAATTCGTGATCGAGAATGCTGGCGAAGGAAACGGCGGAGCCATCGTCGCTCAGGGGGTGATCCTGGGCGACCACCAGCACGAAACGGTCGCTGCGGAAGGGGAATGTCTCCAGCGCGCCCGGATCAACCGTGCCGGCGACAATGCCGATTTCGGCGGCGCCCTCTGCGATCAGGCCGACGATCTCGCCCGACAGCCGTTCTTCCAGATCGACCGAGACATGCGGGTGGGCGGCGAGGAATGCCGAGAGGGCTTCAGGCAGAAACTCGGTCAGGGCGTTGGTATTGGACAGCACGCGGATATGGCCGGCCAGCCCGTCGGTGTAGCGTCCCATGTCCTCCCGCAACCGCTCGGCCTGGTCCAGCAGCGTGCGGGCATGCTGCAGGAAGGTCTGGCCAGGCTGGGTGAGGCTGACGCCCTGCCTTCGCCGCACGAGAAGCGCCGCGCCGAGGCTCTCCTCCATCTGCCGGATTCGGGTCGAAGCCGCCGCAAGCGCCAGATTACTGCGCTCGGCGCCTCTGGTGATGGAGCCGGCTTCGGCAATGTTGCGAAACAGCAGGAGGTCGGTGAGGTCGAAGCGCATGGCCCAGCCTTCGTGAATGGCGAAGGATGGGTACATGAAAAGCTCATTGATTGCGAGTGATTACAGATTAACGTCATTCTAAACAGATGCGGCTATCCGCAGGCTGTCACGCGTCTTTGGCGCGGGTTCCGCCACGCAGTTTCGCCGGAGTGCGACGCAGGATTGTCGAATCCTCCGTTGCAGGCGACGCCAACATTGGTTAGGAACCATTCCAAATTAGGGCGGGCCATGTGTCGCAGCCCCTTGCGAACGGCGCGACCGGCGCAGGTCCAGAACCTGCCGGGGTTGCCGCAGCGTTGATATCATTTGCGGCGGACGCCGCGCGGGTTGAGTGGAGACGTCTTCATGGCGGAGGTTCAGGCGAAATCGCCCGCAAGGCGGCTGGAAGATATCCGGCCGCTGTCGCCGCATCTTCAGATCTACAGGTGGACGTGGACCATGGCGATGTCCGTGCTCCACCGTATGACGGGCATAGCCCTCTACGCCGGCACGGTGCTCATCGTCGGCTGGCTCGTTGCGCTCGCCTCCGGGCCGGCTGCGTATGAGTGCGCCCGCTGGCTGATGACCTCGTTCTTCGGCAAGCTGGTGCTCTTTGCCTACACGTGGGCGCTGTTCCACCACATGCTCGGCGGCGTTCGTCACTTCATCTGGGACACCGGCGCCGGCTTTGAGCGCGATGCCCGCATGACCCTGGCGAAGTTCACGCTGGGTGGCTCGATCATACTCACCGTCGCCTTCTGGGTGATCGTCACATTTGTGGGCTGAGGCAGGGCAATGGCTACGCAAAACCGTTCTTTCCGCACGCCTCGCGCCAATGTCACCGGCCTCGGCGCCGCCCATCATGGCACGGAGCATTTCTGGCGACAGCGCCTGTCGGCGTTCGCCAATCTGCTGCTGATTCTCCCATTCCTCTGGATCCTGGCAGCCGCCTATAACCGCGACTTTGTGTCGGCGTTCATGGTCGTTTCGCATCCATTTTCGGCGGTTGTTCTGCTGCTGCTGGTCATTTCCGTCGCCATCCACATGCGGCTTGGCATGGCGGAGGTCATCGCGGACTACCTGCCGAACCGGGCGCAGCGCGTTGCCGCCGTCATCGCCAACACCTTCTTCAGCGTGGCGGTGGGACTGGTCGGCGTGTTCGCCATCGTCAAGCTGAGCGTCTGGCGTCTGCTGCTCTGAGGCAGTCTGGCGGTTTGCCGCCGGCAGCCCTTTTCAATCGTCATATTTCGCCTCTCCGCCGCCGGAAACCTAGCGCTTCCCCGGAGAGCCTCAACGGGGTGATCGATGTCAGCCTCTGCTACCTACACCATTAACGGCCGGGCCTACCCGATCACCGACCATACCTTCGACGTGGTGATCGTCGGCGGCGGCGGCGCAGGTCTGCGCGCCACTGTCGGCTGTTCTCAGGCCGGTCTGCGCACAGCCTGCATCACCAAGGTGTTCCCCACCCGCTCCCACACGGTGGCCGCTCAGGGCGGTGTCGCCGCGTCGCTTGGCAATATGGGCGAGGACAACTGGAAGTGGCACATGTACGACACCGTCAAGGGGTCGGACTGGCTGGGCGATCAGGACGCCATCGAGTACCTCGTGCGCAACGCGCCGGCCGCTGTCTATGAGCTGGAGCACTGGGGCGTGCCCTTCTCCCGCACCGAGGACGGAAAGATCTACCAGCGCCCGTTCGGCGGCATGACCACCGACTTCGGCAATGGTCCGCCGGCCCAGCGCACCTGCGCCGCCGCAGACCGCACAGGCCACGCCATGCTGCACACGCTGTATGGCCAGGCGCTGCGCAACTCGACCGAGTTCTTCATCGAGTATTTCGCCATCGACCTGATCATGGAGAATGGCGCCTGCCGCGGCGTCATCGCCATCAAGATGGACGACGGCACCATTCACCGTTTCCGCTCGCATCTGACGATGCTGGCCACCGGCGGTTATGGTCGCGCCTATTTCTCGGCCACCTCTGCCCACACCTGCACCGGCGACGGCGGCGGCATGGTGCTGCGCGCCGGCCTGCCCCTGCAGGACATGGAGTTCGTGCAGTTCCATCCCACCGGCATCTATGGCGCCGGCTGCCTCATCACCGAGGGCGCGCGCGGCGAGGGTGGTTACCTGACCAACTCCGAAGGCGAGCGCTTCATGGAGCGTTACGCGCCGTCGGCCAAGGACCTGGCTTCGCGCGACGTGGTTTCCCGTTCGATGACCGTCGAGATCCGCGAAGGTCGTGGCGTCGGCAAGAACAAGGATCACATCTACCTGCATCTGGATCACCTCGATCCCGCGATCCTCGCGGAGCGCCTGCCGGGCATCTCCGAGAGCGCCAAGATCTTCGCCGGCGTCGATGTGACCCGCGAGCCGATTCCGGTGCTGCCGACCGTTCATTACAACATGGGCGGCATTCCCACGAACTATCATGGCGAAGTGCTGACCAAGGTCGGTGGCGATCCGGATGCGGTGGTGCCCGGTCTGATGGCCCTTGGCGAAGCCGCCTGCGTGTCTGTGCACGGCGCCAACCGTCTTGGCTCGAACTCGCTGATCGACCTCGTGGTGTTTGGCCGCGCCGCCGGCCTGCGCGCCGCCGAACTGGTCAAGCCCGGCCAGAAGCACGCTGACCTGCCGGCAGATTCGGCCGACCTGGCCCTGTCCCGTCTGGACAGGTTCCGTTACGCCAATGGCGGCACGCCGACCGCCGAGTTGCGGCTGGCCATGCAGAAGACCATGCAGTCCAACTGCGCCGTGTTCCGCACCGGCGAGGTTCTGGAAGAGGGCAAGAAGCTCATCCACGACGTGTGGCGCTCCGCCGCCGACGTGCGCGTCACCGATCGTTCGCTGGTCTGGAATTCTGACCTGCTGGAGACGCTGGAGTTCGATAACCTCATCACCCAGGCCGTCGTCACCATGGAAGGCGCCGTCAACCGCAAGGAATCCCGTGGGGCCCATGCGCGCGAGGATTTCCCGGACCGTAATGACGACGAGTGGATGAAGCACACCCTGACCTGGGTCGATGATCACGCCCGCAGCGTCACCATCGACTATCGTCCGGTGCATACCTACACGATGACCGACGACATCGAGTACATCAAGCCGAAGGCGCGCGTGTACTGAGCATCCTCGTCCGGATGCCGGACGGACGTTGAAATGGCCCGGCCGGCGAAGGTCGCCGGGCCGATGACGAGATTGAGGCTGGACGCGAGATGGCCGAATTTTCCCTGCCCAAGAACTCCCGGATTTCCGAGGGTAAGACCTGGCCGAAGCCTGCCTCGGCCGCCCGCACCACCACGTTCCGGATCTATCGCTGGAACCCGGATGACGGCAAGAACCCGGTCATCGACACCTATTATGTCGACCGCGATGATTGCGGCCCGATGGTTCTCGACGCGCTGCTCTGGATCAAGAACAACGTCGACCCGACCCTGACGCTGCGCCGCTCCTGCCGCGAGGGCATCTGCGGTTCGTGCTCGATGAACATCAACGGCGCCAATACGCTGGCCTGCACCATCGGCATTGATGAATGCGTCGACAAGGGCGTGGTGCGGATCTATCCGCTGCCGCACATGCCGGTGGTCAAGGATCTGGTGCCTGATCTCAGCACGTTCTACGCGCAGCACGCCGCCATCGAGCCTTATCTGAAGACGGTGACTCCGGCTCCCGAGAAGGAATGGCTCCAGTCGCCGGAAGACCGGCAAAAGCTTGACGGCCTGTATGAGTGCATTCTTTGCGCCTGCTGCAGCACCTCTTGCCCGAGCTACTGGTGGAACGGCAGCCGCTATATGGGCCCCGCCGCGCTGCTGCAGGCCTATCGCTGGCTGATCGACAGCCGTGACGAGGAGACCGGCGCGCGCCTGGACAAGCTGGAAGACCCCTTCCGCCTGTATCGCTGCCATACCATCATGAACTGCGCTAACGCGTGCCCCAAGCACCTGAACCCGGCGAAGGCGATCGCCGAGATCAAGAAGATGATGGTGGTGCGTCAGGTCTGACCATAGCCAGGCACTGGTTGCATGCGCGGCGTCGGGCCTTGCCCGGCGCCGCATTGTTTTGAGGCCACACTTACGTGAATATCGGGCGACTGGCGTTTCGCCCGGGACACGTTCCGGGCTAGACATGACATGGTTCTCCCAAGGGGAGCGCTTCAAAAAGGTCCGGGAAACCCGCATATGCTGCTAGGCACTTACTCCCAGCTTGAACGGAAAAGCGGCGCTGGCCTGCTGCGCCTGGCCGCCGTTGTGTCGGTTGCCGCCACGCTCGCCGCCTGCCAGTCCAGCCGTTTCGATGACGGCGGCGGTTACCGGCGCACCGCTCCCCAACGTCAGGCGGTGGTGGAATCTGATATCGAGCCCGGCCTTGGCGCCTCTCCTGCCGGTCGCGTGGAAAGCAGTCCGTTGCCACCGGCGCCAGGGGCCGTGATCGCGCCAGATCCGAATATGCCAGGCGTGGCGGCCCCCGGATCGACCAATGTCGCTGGCCTTTCTCCAGCAACGACGCCGCCGGCGACGCCGGCTGCGCCTCCGCCAGCAAGCCGGTCCAGCGCCATCGGCCGCTGGACCGCGAAGGAGGCGGCGGGCAATTGTGGCGTGACCCTGTCGTCGACCCCGTCGCTTGATCTGTACCGGGCCAGCACCTCGGGCTGCGCCAACAAGGATCTTCAGAGCGTCAACGCCTGGGAGTTCCGTGACGGCGAAGTTTACCTGTACGCCCGTGGCGGCGTCGTCGCCCGCCTGCGAGACAGCGGCGGTCAGTTTAGCGGCGTTATCGCCAAATCTGGCGCGCCCCTGTCGCTGAGCAAATAAGGCTTGCGTTGCAGATGCATTGGAAACAGAACGGCGCCTGCAGGCGCCGTTTGTCTGTCATCTGGTGGTTTTGATATTCCCGGCGGACCCGGGTTGGAGCGGTACAGTGGGCGTCCAGTCTGCATCGGCGATCGCGCGGCGTGACGGCGCCGGCAAGGTGCAGGCGCGCTATGAAGCGCTTGTGGCCAGCGAGGCGATTGAACGTGATCCGGCGCAGGAGGCGCTGGTTCAGGAATTCGACGCGCTGCTCACGCGCATGGAAGCCGGCGCGGCCCAGGGCGGCGGCAGCCTGCTGGGGCGTCTGTTCGGGCGCAAATCGCCGGCGCCGGAACCGTTGCGCGGCCTCTATATCTGGGGCCTGGTTGGGCGCGGCAAGACCATGCTCATGGACCTCTTCTTTGAGGAGGTCGCCATCGATCGCAAGCGGCGGGCGCATTTTCACGAATTCATGGCCGACGCCCACGACCGGATCTTTGCCTTCCGGCAACAGGTAAAGGACGGGAGGACGAAAGACGTCGACCCGATCCCGGTGGTCGCTGGGGAACTGGCTGCTGAAGCGCGGTTGCTGTGCTTCGACGAATTCACGGTCACGGATATCGCCGACGCCATGATCCTCGGCCGGCTTTTCAGGGCGATGTTCGAGCGGGGCGTCACTGTTGTGGCGACATCGAACGTTGAGCCGCAGCGGCTGTATGAGAATGGCCTCAACCGCGGCCTGTTCCTTCCATTTATCGATCTGATCACGACGCATATGGACGTGGTCCAGCTCGATTCGCGCACCGATTTTCGTCTGGAGAAGCTCGCCGGCGCGCGGGTTTTCCATACGCCTGCGAACCAACAGGCTCATGCGGCCTTGCGTGAGGCTTTCCGCCGTCTGTCTGGCATGGCTCACGGGCGGGCGGTGACCCTGACGGTGAAAGGACATCGGGTAGCGGTCCCGGAAGCTGGCCCTGGGGTCGGCCGTTTCGAATTCAACGATCTGTGCGCACGGGCTTACGGGGCTTCCGACTATCGGGCCATAGCCGAGAATTTCCATACGGTCATCATCGAGAACATTCCGGTGATGGCGATGGAGAAACGCAACGAGGCCAAGCGCTTTATCACGTTGATCGACACCCTGTACGAGTACCGGGTCAAGTTGCTTGCGTCGGCGGAAGCGGAGCCAACGGCGCTGTATACCGCCACCTCGGGCCGCGAGGCGTTTGAGTTTGACCGCACGGTTTCACGGTTGATTGAGATGCAGTCTGAGGTCTACCTGGCGCTGCCCTATGGGCGTCCCACGGACCTGGAGGGCGTGGACGATGCAGAGGCCGATGCCGGTGGGGGTGCGGGATGACCGCCGCTGGCCGTCGCCCTTCCGGTCATCCGAAGGGGCGGTTGCTGACCATCGCAACAGAGCATCTTCGGCGTGGCGGCGCCAAAAGGGTCCGGCTGGTCGCTGTCGCTGAGGAAGCCGGCATGACCCACGCCAATGTCTACCGGTATTTTGCCTCGCGCGAAGATTTGCTCGACGCGGTTGCCGCTGCGGCGCTGCGACCGGTTGAGGCGCATCTGGCGGATGTGGCTGGCGCACCGGATCCGGCCGACGACAAGCTCGAACGGATGATCTTCGCCCTGGCGCGCGGGTATCGTGACCTGCTGGAGCGCGACCCGCGGGTGTTCGAACTCTATGCCAGCGCAACCGCAAGCAATCGTCCCCTGGCGCGCCGGCACCTCGGCCGGGTGCGTCGGTTGTTTGGCGATGTGATTGATGAAGGTCGGGGGGCCGGGATTTTCGAGGTCTCCGACCGGGACGCTGCCCTGGCGTTTCTTGTCGATGCGCTGCACCGGTTTACCCACCCATCCTCCGTGACGGTGGATGCGACCCGGGTCCGGGCCCTGATCGACACTCGCTTGCAGGCGTCGGTGCGCATTGTGCTGCGCATCATGCGCGCCGGAATTGTGTGACAGGTTACAGAAATAGAAATTTGTAACTTTCAAAATTTTCGCCTTCCGGCGATTGATGGCGTGCGCTGGGAGATGTTTTCATTAATAATTCCAAATACTTGATGACGTTCTGGCAGCCATCGGAGCGAGGCCGGAGCCCTTGCGCCACGGTCCCCAACCACTTGAAACATAATATGGAACCTGTCTAAACGGCCTGCCTTCGCGGGAACCGCATTCCCTGATGGGCCCGATGGCCCCATGGTGGCGGGAGCAGGGAAGACAGGCCGGAGAGGCATGAATACGGGTGTCGTTGCGATTGTTGGCGTGGGGCATGCGGGGCAGATTGTGGCCCAGTTGCTGCATCGCTCTGGCGTGGCCAGGCTCCGCCTGATCGACACCGCCGCGGGCGTCGCCGGGAAACGGGCCGCCGACATGCGCCGCGCTGCGATGGCGTTCGGCGAAACGCCTGATATCGCGGCCTCCGCAGATCTTGCCGACATCCGTGGCGCTGACGTTGTCATCGTCACCGCCGGGCTGCCTGCCGCCTCCCTTGCCTCCAGCGATGACTGGCTGGCGATGAACGCCGCCACGGTGACGCAGATTGGGGAGGCGATTGGTCATGAAGCGCGCGACGCTTTCGTGCTGTGCCTGACCGGGCCTGTGGCGGTCATGACGGCGCGCCTGCAGGAGGCGTCAGGATTGGCGCCGGGGCGGGTTGTTGGCGTTCCGGCCTCGGCTTTCGCTGCGGAGTTGTCCCTTCAGATTGCAGGCGAACTCGACGTGTCGGTCGCCGATGTGCGAATCAATATCATTGGCGGCGAGTTTGATGCCGATGACACGGCGGTCCTCCTGCGCTATTCGACGGTTGCCGGCGTTCCGCTTCCGGAAGTTGTCCGTCCAGGACAGCCCGGCCGGGAGTGGATCGAGGCTGCGGTGGCGCGCGCGCGCAAGGTTGCGGGCGAGCCTGGAAGCGGGTTGAGGACTGGTTCGGCGTCCAGCGCGCCGGCCGCCCTGGCTGTCATCGCAGCAAAAAGTTATCTGAGCGATCAGAAACGCGTGCTCACGCTGGCGGCGCGCCTTGATGGGGACTATGGCGAGCGCGACGTTGTCGTGAACGCGCCGGTCGTCATCGGCCGGCGCGGCGTCGAACGCATCATCGGGTTGGGTCTGGATGATGCGGAGCGCGCGACGTTTGCAGGGGCTGTCGCCGCCTTCAGAAGGCGCATGGCGCTCTGCGCGGACATTGCTCCGGCATCTGTCCAGACTGGAACGGCGCCTTGATGGGGCCAGACAGACGGTTCGCGCGGCTTCCGCAGAGGCCGGCGCGCTCACAACGGAAGCCCCATCGGGCATAGAGGGACGCTTCGTATGAATATCCACGAGTACCAGGCCAAGGCCGTCATCAAGGAGTTCGGCGCGCCGGTCTCCCGCGGCAAGGCAATTTTCTCGGCTGATGAGGCCGAAGCCGCAGCGCGCGAGCTTGGCGGCCCGCTTTGGGTCGTGAAGAGCCAGATCCATGCCGGCGGTCGCGGCAAGGGCAAGTTCAAGGAAGCTTCGGCTGGCGAAAAGGGCGGCGTGCGCCTTGCGAAGTCGGTGGAAGAAGTCCGCGAATTCGCACAGCAGATGCTGGGCGCCACGCTGGTGACCATCCAGACCGGCGAAGCTGGCAAGCAGGTCAACCGCCTCTACATCGAGGACGGCTCCGACATCGAAAAGGAATTCTACCTGTCGATGCTCGTGGACCGTGAGACGGGCCGCGTTGCATTCGTTGTGTCGACCGAAGGCGGCATGGACATCGAGCAGGTCGCCCATGACACGCCCGAGAAGATCGTGTCGTTCTCGGTTGATCCGGCGACGGGCGTCATGCCGCACCACGGCCGCGCTGTTGCCAAGGCGCTCAACCTGACCGGCGATCTCGCCAAGCAGGCCGAGAAGCTCACGGCGATCCTCTACACGGCGTTCACCAGCAAAGACATGGAAATGCTGGAGATCAACCCGCTGATCGTCACGACCCAGGGCCAGCTGAAGTGCCTTGACGCCAAGATCAGCTTCGACGGCAATTCGCTGTACCGTCATGCCGACATCGTGGCGCTGCGCGACATCACTGAGGAAGACCCGAAGGAAATCGAGGCTTCCAAGCACGATCTCGCCTACATCGCGCTCGACGGCACCATTGGCTGCATGGTCAACGGCGCCGGCCTCGCCATGGCGACCCTCGACATCATCAAGCTGTACGGCGAAGAGCCAGCCAACTTCCTCGACGTCGGCGGCGGCGCCAGTGAGGAGAAGGTCACTGCAGCGTTCGAGATCATCACCTCTGATCCGAACGTGAAGGGCATTCTCGTCAACATCTTCGGCGGCATCATGAAGTGCGACGTCATCGCGCGTGGCGTCATCGCCGCCGTGAAGACCGTTGGCCTGAAGGTTCCGCTGGTTGTTCGCCTTGAGGGCACCAACGTCGAAGAAGGCAAGAAAATCATTCGCGAGTCGGGTCTCAACGTGATTCCCGCCGACGATCTCGATGACGCGGCCCAGAAAATCGTCAAGGCTGTGAAGGAGCAGGGCTGATGTCCATTCTGATCGACAAGAACACCCGGATCATCACCCAGGGCTTCACCGGCAAGACCGGCACCTTCCATTCCGAGCAGGCGATCGCCTATGGCGCGACCCTGGTTGGCGGCACCTCGCCGGGCAAGGGCGGCTCCACCCACCTCGGCCTGCCGGTGTTCGACACCGTCGCTGAGGCGGCCGGCAAGACTGGCGCCAACGCCACCGTCGTGTACGTGCCGCCGCCAGGCGCCGCTGACGCGATCTGCGAGGCCATCGACGCCGAGATCCCGCTGATCGTCTGCATCACCGAGGGCATTCCGGTGCTCGACATGGTGCGCGTCAAGCGTTCGCTGGAAGGCTCGAAGTCGCGCCTGATCGGCCCGAACTGCCCTGGCGTCGTCACCGCTGGCGAATCGAAGATCGGCATCATGCCGGCCAACATCTTCAAGCCCGGCAACGTCGGCATCGTGTCGCGCTCCGGCACGCTGACCTATGAAGCGGTGTTCCAGACCACCAACGAAGGCCTCGGCCAGACCACCGCTGTCGGCATCGGCGGCGACCCGGTCAAGGGCACCGAGTTCATCGACATGCTGGAGATGTTCCTGGCGGACCCGAAGACCGAGTCGATTGTCATGATTGGCGAGATCGGCGGCTCGGCCGAGGAAGACGCCGCCCAGTTCATCAAGGACGAGGCGAAGCGGGGCCGCAAGAAGCCGATGGTTGGCTTCATCGCTGGCCGCACCGCTCCTCCCGGCCGCCGCATGGGCCATGCCGGCGCCATCATCTCGGGCGGCAAGGGCGGCGCCGAGGACAAGATCGCCGCGATGGAGGCCGCGGGCATCCGCGTGTCGCCGTCTCCGGCCCGTCTTGGCAAGACGCTTGTCGAGGTCCTCAAGGGCTGATCTGGCCAGACAAAGGCCGCTGTTCACTGGCAAAACTGGCGAAAATCACCATATCCTCGCCAGTTTTGGATTTCAGTAACGGGGCCAGGCCAACATCATCAACAAATGCGGATCGACCACCGGGGGCCGATTCGCGCTCCGTCTCTCCAACCGGAGAGAGACGGACCGGGCTGAAAAGCTCACCATGGCGCGCCACATTCTGGTGGCGGCCAGCGGGTTCCGGCAGGGACAGACAGTTATGGCGCGACAGGACGACAACGCTCTTTTTGCCGACACAGCGTTCCTCTACGGAGGTAACGCCGCCTACCTTGAGCAGCTTCAGGCCAGGTATGAAAACGACCCGGCCTCCGTTGACGCCGAGTGGCGGGAGTTCTTCGGTGGTCTGAGCGACGACGCGTCGCTGGTGCGCAAGAACGCCGAAGGCGCCTCCTGGCGTCGGCCGAACTGGCCGGTGGCGGCCAATGGCGAACTGGTTTCGGCGATGGACGGCGACTGGCCGGCCGAGAAGGTTGTCGGCGACAAGCTGCGCAAGAAGGCGCAGGAGCAGGGCGTCGCCATGTCCGAGGGCGCGGTCGCCCAGGCGACCCGCGACAGCGTCCGCGCCATCATGATGATCCGCGCCTATCGCATGCGCGGTCATCTCCACGCCGATCTCGATCCGCTGCGCCTTGAGCCGCGCGGCGATCATGTCGAACTGCATCCCTCGTCCTATGGTTTCGAGGAAGCAGATTACGATCGCAAGATTTTCATCGACAATGTGCTCGGGCTTGAATTCGCCACCGTGCGCCAGATGCTGGATATCCTGCGGCGCACCTACTGCCAGACCATTGGCTTTGAATTCATGCATATCTCCGATCCGGTCGAGAAGGCCTGGATTCAGGAGCGCATTGAGGGGCCGGACAAGGAAGTCGCGTTCACGCCGGAGGGCAAGCGCGCCATCCTGAACAAGCTTATCGAGGCCGAAGGCTTCGAGAAGTTTATCGATCTCAAGTACACCGGCACCAAGCGCTTCGGTCTCGACGGCGGTGAAGCCATCATTCCGGCGCTGGAGCAGATCATCAAGCGTGGCGGCGCGCTTGGCGTGCGCGACATTTCTTTCGGCATGGCCCACCGCGGCCGGCTCAACGTGCTGGCGCAGGTGATGGCGAAGCCGCACCGGGCCATTTTCAACGAGTTCAAGGGCGGTTCTTTCAAGCCGGACGATGTCGAGGGTTCGGGCGACGTCAAGTATCACCTTGGCGTGTCTTCAGACCGGGCGTTCGACAACAATCACGTTCACCTGTCGCTCGCAGCCAATCCGTCCCACCTTGAGATCGTCGATCCGGTGGTGCTCGGCAAGGTGCGCGCCAAGCAGGATCAGCTTGACGACCGCATCGAGCGTTCGAAGGCCATGCCGTTGCTGATCCATGGCGACGCGGCGTTCGCTGGCCAGGGCGTGGTGGCGGAATGCTTTGGCCTGTCAGGGCTGAAAGGCCACCGTACTGGCGGCTCGCTGCACTTCATCATCAACAACCAGATCGGTTTCACCACCAATCCGCGTTTCTCGCGCTCCTCGCCCTATCCGTCCGACGTGGCGAAGATGGTTGAGGCTCCGGTGTTCCACTGCAACGGCGACGATCCGGAAGCGGTGGTGTTCGCGGCCAAGGTGGCGACCGAGTTCCGCCAGCGCTTCCACAAGCCGGTGGTCATAGACATGTTCTGCTACCGGCGGTTCGGTCACAACGAGGGCGACGAGCCCGCGTTCACCCAGCCGCTGATGTACAAGACCATTCGCAAGCACCAGACCACCCTCGACATCTACGCGAAGAAGCTGGTCGAGGAGGGCGTGGTCACCGAGGCGCAGGTCGATGAGCGCAAGGCCGAATGGCGCGCCCATCTCGACGCCGAATTCGAGGCGGCGCAGACATACAAGCCCAACAAGGCCGACTGGCTCGACGGTCGCTGGTCCGGCATGAAGGCCGTCCGCGAGGACAGCGACGATCCGCGCCGTGGTCACACCGGCGTTCCGGTGGCCGAACTGAAGGACATCGGCCTGCGTCTGACCGAGCTGCCGAAGGACTTCACCGCGCACCGCACCATCGTCCGCTTCCTCGATACCCGCCGCAAGGCGATCGAGAGCGGCGAGGGCATCGACTGGGCGACGGCCGAGGCGCTGGCTTTCGGTTCGCTGCTGCTGGACGGCAATCCGGTCCGCCTGTCCGGCCAGGACGTGGAGCGCGGCACCTTCTCGCAGCGCCATTCGGTGGTGCACGACCAGGAGACGGACCGTCGTTACAAGCCGTTGAACCATTTGCGCGAGGGGCAGGCGCGCTACGAGGCCATCAACTCGATGCTCTCGGAAGAAGCGGTGCTTGGCTTCGAGTATGGCTACTCGCTGGCGGAGCCCAACGCCCTGACCATCTGGGAGGCCCAGTTTGGCGACTTCGCCAACGGCGCCCAGGTGGTGGTCGACCAGTTTATCTCCTCCGGCGAGCGCAAGTGGCTGCGCATGTCCGGCCTGGTGATGTTGCTGCCGCACGGCTATGAGGGCCAGGGCCCCGAGCACTCGTCGGCGCGACTCGAGCGCTATCTGCAGCTCTGCGCCGAAGACAACATGCAGGTGGCCAACTGCTCGACGCCGGCCAGCTACTTCCACATCCTGCGCCGGCAGCAGAAGCGCGACTTCCGCAAGCCGCTGGTGCTGATGACGCCGAAGTCGCTGCTGCGTCACAAGCGTTGCGTGTCGCAGCTGTCGGAGCTGGGCGAGGATTCGACCTTCCACCGCATCCTTCACGATGACGCCGAGCGTTATCCCGACGCCAGCCCGATCAGGCTGGTGAAGGATGACCGCATCCGCCGCGTCGTCCTGTGCACCGGCAAGGTTTACTATGACCTGCTGGAAGAGCGTGAGAAGCGGGGGATTGACGATGTCTACCTGCTGCGCGCCGAGCAGCTTTATCCGTTCCCGGTGAAGACGCTGACCAATATTTTCAGCCGCTTCCCGAACGCCGAGCTGGTCTGGTGTCAGGAAGAGCCGCGGAACATGGGCGCCTGGACGTTCGTGCAGCCGTATCTCGACTGGGTGCTGGAGCATTGCAACGCAAAGGTGCAGCGTCCCCGTTACGTCGGGCGTCCGGCGGCGGCTTCGCCGGCTGTGGGACAGATGTCGAAGCACCTGGCGCAGCTTCAGGCCTTCCTCGACGACGCTTTTGCGTCCTGACGCCCAGCAGGCGCGACCGGAGCCAGCTTCCGGCGCGCCTCACCTTCAAGGCGCCGCTCCAGCCTGGTGACAGGGGGCGACTGGACTTGCAGACGCCCGTCGGGCGACAGTTCACAGGGAGGCGCGCGCGTCCCGCCGGGATATGGGCGCGCCTGAATAGACAATTCGGCGAGTCGCTGCGGCCTGTCCGCCAATCGCCCGATCCGAAATCTGACGCGGCGCTTCCGCTGCTTCCGGCCTGGCCGGAAAATGCCGGAGGCGCACCGTCGCTGACAGAAAGACCGATACGATCATGGCGACCGAAATCCGCGTTCCAACCCTTGGCGAGTCGGTGACCGAGGCCACCATTGGCCGCTGGTTCAAGAAGGCAGGCGACGCCGTCAAGGCGGATGAGCCCCTGTGTGAGCTTGAAACCGACAAGGTAACGCTTGAGGTGAATGCGCCGGCTTCGGGCGTGCTGGCCGAAATCGTTGCCCAGGAAGGCGAAACCGTCGCCGCCGGGGCGCTGCTTGGCGCCATTGCGGAAGGCGCTGCTGGCGCTGCCGCTGCTGCGCCCGCACCGAAAAAGGAAGAGGCGAAGGCCGCTCCGCCTGCTCCCGCGCCGGCGCCCGTCGCTGCGAAGGTTGCCGGGGAAAATGGCCCTGCGGTCAGCCGCATCGCTGCGGAAAGCGGCGTCAATCCGGCTGCTGTCGCCGGCAGCGGCAAGGATGGCCGGGTGACCAAGGGCGACATGCTTGGCGCGGTGGCGCGTCTCGCCAATGCGCCGGCCCAGCAGGCTGAGGCGCCGGTCGCCGTGCGCGCGCCGTCCGCCCCGGATGACGCCTCCCGCGAAGAGCGCGTGCGCATGACCCGTCTGCGCCAGACTATCGCCCGTCGTCTCAAGGACGCCCAGCAGACCGCCGCGATGCTGACGACGTTCAACGATGTCGACATGACCGCGGTGATGGAACTGCGCTCGCAGTACAAGGACGCCTTCGAGAAGAAGCATGGCGCCAAGCTTGGCTTCATGGGCTTCTTCGTGAAGGCCGCCGTCGCCGCCCTGAAGGACGTGCCCTCGGTCAACGCCGAGATCGACGGCGTCGATCTGGTCTACAAGAACTATTACCACATCGGCGTCGCCGTCGGCACCGACAAGGGGCTGGTCGTGCCGGTGGTGCGCGACGCCGATACGCTCTCCATCGCCGATATCGAGAAGCAGATTTCCGACTACGGCCGCAAGGCCCGCGACGGACAGCTGAAGATCGAGGACATGCAGGGCGGCACGTTCACCATCTCCAACGGCGGCATTTACGGCTCGCTGATGTCGACCCCGATCCTGAACGCGCCGCAGTCGGCCATTCTGGGCATGCACCGCATCGAGCAGCGTCCGGTTGTCTACAAGGGACAGATCGTGGCGCGGCCGATGATGTATCTGGCGGTCAGCTATGACCACCGCATCATCGACGGCAAGGAAGCGGTCACGTTCCTTGTCCGCATCAAGGAGAACCTTGAGGATCCGACCCGTCTGGTGCTCGATCTCTGATCTGGCGCGCAATTATCCCGGCGGCGGCGCGGCCCTGACCGTCTGCGCCGGGGGCGATCGCCTTCCCTGCACATGGCACTGAGAGTTCAATCATGTCCTATGATCTCGTCGTCATCGGTTCCGGCCCGGCCGGATATGTCTGCGCCATCCGGGCCGCCCAGCTTGGACTGAAGACGGCGGTGGTGGAGAAGCGCAAGACGTTCGGCGGCACCTGCCTCAACGTCGGCTGCATCCCCTCCAAGGCGCTGCTGCACGCGTCCGAGATGTTCGAGGAAGCTGGTCACGGGCTGGCGGCGCTCGGCGTCAAGGTGAGCGCGCCAGAGCTCGACCTGCCGAAGATGATGGGACACAAGACCGACACCGTGTCGGCCAACGTCAATGGCGTCGCCTTCCTGTTCAAAAAGAACAAGATCGACAGCTTCATCGGCGCCGGACGCATCACCGCGCCGAATGCGGTGGAAGTGACGGCCGAAGATGGCGCGAAGAGCACGCTGGAGACGAAGGCGATCGTCATCGCCACAGGCTCCGATGTCATGCCGCTGAAAGGCGTCGAGATCGACGAGAAGCGCATCGTATCGTCCACCGGCGCGCTGGAGCTGGGCAAGGTTCCGGGGCGCCTCGTGGTCATCGGCGCCGGCGTCATCGGCCTGGAGCTTGGCTCGGTGTGGCGGCGTCTGGGCGCCGAGGTCGAGGTCATCGAATTCCTCGACCGCATCCTGCCGGGCATGGACGAAGAAGTGGCGAAGCAGGCCCAGCGTCTGTTTCAGAAGCAGGGCGTCAAATTCCGTCTCGGCGCCAAGGTGACGGGCGCCAAGGCAACCGCGAAAGGCGTGACCCTCACGGTTGAGCCGGCGGCTGGCGGCGAAGCCGAGCAGGTGCAGGCGGATGTCGTGCTCGTTGCCATCGGCCGCAAGCCCTACACTGAAGGCCTTGGCCTGCAGGAGGTAGGCGTCGCCCTTGATGAGCGTGGGCGCGTGGCGATTGATGATCACTACCGCACCAATGTTCCGGGCATCTATGCCGTCGGCGACGTGGTTGTCGGGCCGATGCTGGCTCACAAGGGCGAGGACGAGGGCATCGCCATTGCGGAAATGCTGGCGGGCAAGGCTGGCCACGTGAACTACGACGCCATTCCGGCCGTGGTGTACACGCAGCCGGAAATCGCCTCCGTCGGCAAGACTGAGGATGAATTGAAGCAGGCGGGCGTTGCATACAACGTCGGCAAGTTCCCCTTTACCGCCAATGGCCGCGCCCGCGCCAATCTGGCGACGGATGGTTTCGTCAAGGTGCTGGCCGACAAGGAGACGGACCGGGTGCTTGGCGTGCACATCGTTGGCGCCAATGCGGGCGAGATGATCCATGAAGCGGTGGTGCTGATGGAGTTCGGCGGCTCGGCCGAGGATCTCGCCCGTTCGACCCATGCCCATCCGACCATGTCGGAGGCGGTGCGCGAAGCGGCCCTCGCGGTCGACAAGCGCGCGATTCACATCTGATCCCCGGAAACATTCCGGCGATGCGGGCGGCGCGAACCTCAGGTTCGCGCCGTTGCTGTTTCCGGCGCGCAGGACTGACGCATGCGGCGTATCAAGAAGGCTCTCTGGCTGGTGCTGGCGCTGGCGTTCCTGCTGGAAGCGTGGGCCTGGGCGCAATTGCAGCCGCTGCTGCGCTGGCTTGGCCGCGTGTTGCCATGGGCGCGGATCCGCGCCCGGCTCGAGGCTGCGCTTTCGCGATTGCCGGCCTGGGCGGCGGTGCTGGTGTTCATCGTGCCCTTCGCCTGCGTCGAGCCGCTCAAGCTGGTTTCGCTATGGCTGCTGGCGCAGGGCAAGCTCAAATCCGGCCTTCTGACCTTCGTCGTCGCCCATTTGCTGACAGCTGGCCTCAGCCTGTTCCTGTTCGATATCCTGCGCCCGAAACTGATGACGATCGGCTGGTTCGCGACAGGTTATGGCTGGCTGATGCGCCTGCATGGCTGGGCGCTGGAGCAGACTGCCCCGTTACGCGCGCGCCTGAGCGCTATCGCCGCAAGAATGCGCATGCGCGGCGGTGGCGTCATGCAACGCATCGTCCGGCGCATGCGCCTGTTGCGCGCCAGGGTCAGGCGCGGGGGTGGGCCGAATCATACGCCGTGAGCAGGCGGGCGGCGTCGATCTTGGTATAGCCCTGCGTTGTCGACAGGGAGGCGTGGCCCAGAAGTTCCTGGATGCTGCGCAAATCGGCGCCGCTGCCCAGCAGATGGGTGGCGAAAGAATGGCGCAGGGCGTGAGGCGTTGCGGTTTCCGGCAAACTCAGCGCCCCCCGCAAATTTTGCATGGCGAGCTGGATAATGCGTGGCGACAGCGGCCCACCGCGCACACCGACAAACAGCGGCCCATCCGCTGGCAAGCCCCACGGGCATTGGCCGATATAGTCGCCGACGAGCGCCGCAACCTGGGGCAGAACCGGAGCCGTGCGGGTCTTGGCCCCCTTGCCGGTGACAGTGACCTGCTCGACGCCGGGCACAGGCGCGTCCTTGCGACGGATCGACAGGGCTTCGCTGATGCGCAGGCCGCTGCCGTAGAGCAGCGCCAGCACGGCGGCGTCGCGGGCCAGGACCCAGGCGGGGCGATCCTCGCCGGCGCGGCTGTCCACGTCGGTGACCGCCACGGCTGCGGCGGAGGTCAGCGGCCTGGGCAGGTTGCGGACCAGCTTTGGGCCCCGCACGGCGGCTATGGCGGCGAGGGTGACGATCCCCTCCCGCTCGCAATAGCGCGCGAATGAGCGCAAGGCGGCGAGCTGCCGCATCAGCGTGCGATTATCGATGTTGTCGCGGCGCCGGGCCGACAGAAAGGCGCGCAGGTCCAGAGGCTTCAGCGCCGCAAGGCCGGCAATGGCGGGCGGCGCGCCGAGGTGGGTTGTCAGGAAGCTGAAGAATTGCCGCAGATCCCGGCCATACGCTTCAATGGTCAGCGGCGACAGGCGCCGGACGCTGGCCATATGTTCGAGCCATTGCTGGAATACTGTCTGGACGTCGGTGGCGATCATCCGCTGCTCCCCTGGCCCGGCGTTGGGCGGCGGTTTGTCGGTTCCGGTCTGGCGCCGGCGGGCCGGAGCAAACCTGCCCAGCCGGGCAGGGTTTGCTTTATCACTCTGACTTTGCGCATTTTATTGATGCGCTGAGATGCGCACCTTGCCCGAAGGGGGTTTAACGCAAGATTGCCGCCCCCACAGATATTGCGCCGGGGCACGCTTTGAAGCCCGCCCGGCGCCGAATCGGTGTTATCTCCCCGTCCATGATGAAGGCTGACGACCAGGACAGGAAACCGATGCTGTTCGCCGATGACGCAGCATTGGCCAGCGCCGCCGTCATTGTCGACGTGCTGGCGCCGCTGGCGCTCGATACGGTCTGGTCATATCTGGCGCCGCCGGAGCTGTCGCTGGCGGCGGGCGATATCGTCCGCATCCCCTTCGGTTCCCGCGAGGCCATCGGCGTTGTCTGGGCAGTGCATCCGCCAGGGGCGGCAGCCAGCGGCCGCAAACTCAAGACCATCAGTGGAAAATACGACGCTCCGCCATTGCCTGACGGGTTGCGGGCGCTGCTTGACTGGATTGCCCGTTACACCCTGGCGCCCCGGGGCCAGGTGTTGCGCCTGGCTTTGCGTCACCCGGAAAAACTGCCGCCGGAAACGCCGCGCGTCGCAGTGACGGCTACCGGCAAGACGCCGGCGCGGATGACGCCGGCGCGCCAGCGCGCCCTGGCGGCGCTGGCCGACCATGACGGGATGTCGCGCAAGGCGCTGGCCGGGGCGGCGGGGGTAAGCCTGGCGGTTATCAATGGCCTGATCGACGATGGCAGCCTCGAAACCCGCGTGCTGGTTGATGCGCCGGCCCAGGCGCCGGATCCGGCGTTCGCGCCAGCGGCGCTGTCAGGCGGCCAGGCCGCCGCCGCAACCGTTTTGCGCGCAGCCGTCGCCGCTGGTCAATTTGGCGTTACCCTGATTGAGGGCGTCACCGGCTCGGGCAAGACCGAAGTTTATTTCGAAGCGATCGCCGAAACGCTGCGCCAGGGCCGGCAGGCGCTGGTGATGATGCCGGAAATCGCGCTGACCGCCCAGTTCCTTGACCGCTTCGCCGCCCGCTTTGGCGTCCGTCCGGCCGAATGGCATTCGGGCGTCAGCCCGCGCCAGCGCGAGCGCATCCACGCCGGCGTCGCCAGCGGCGAGATCCAGGTGGTGACCGGAGCCCGCTCGGCGCTGTTCCTGCCGTTCAGCAAGCTCGGCCTGATTGTCGTCGATGAGGAGCACGAAGCCGCCTACAAGCAGGAAGACGGCGTGCACTACCACGCCCGCGACATGGCGGTTGTGCGCGGCCGTATCGAAAATTGCCATGTGGCGCTGGCCTCCGCGACGCCATCGATCGAAAGCCGGGTCAACGCCATGCGCGGCCGCTATGGCCATCTGCGCCTGCCAGAACGCTTCGGTCAGCGCGCCATGCCGCGCCTGTCGGCCATTGACCTGCGCAAACAGGCGCCGCCGAAGGGGCGCTGGCTGTCAGAGCCATTGATCGAAGCCGCGCGCGAAACTCTGGCCCGCGATGAGCAGGCGCTGTTCTATCTCAACCGGCGCGGCTATGCGCCGCTGACCCTGTGCCGGTCGTGCGGCCACCGCTTCCAGTGTCCCAATTGCTCGGCCTCGCTGGTTGAGCACCGTTTCCGCCGGGCCCTCATCTGCCACCATTGCGGCCATACCGAACGGCGGCCCGACGCCTGCCCGGCTTGCGGCGAAGTCGACGCGCTGGTTCCGGCGGGGCCGGGCGTGGAGCGTCTGGCAGAGGAGGTTGCCGGGCTGTTTCCGGGGGTTCCGGCGATCACGCTCTCGAGCGATCTGGCTGGCGGCTCCGAGCGGATGCGCCAGGAACTGGACGCGGTCGCCGCCGGTGATTTCCGCATCGTCATCGGCACCCAGCTTGTGGCCAAGGGCCACAATTTCCCGCGTCTGACCCTGGTGGGCGTGGTTGACGCCGACGTCGGTCTCGCAACCGGCGACCCGCGCGGCGCCGAGCGCACCTTCCAGATGCTGCAGCAGGTGACAGGCCGCGCCGGGCGCGGTGATGCGCCGGGCCGGGCCATCCTGCAGACGCACCAGCCGGAGCATCCTGTAATGACCGCCTTGCTGTCCGGGCAAATCGAGCGGTTCTACGCCGAGGAGATAGCCACGCGCGAGGCGGCGGCTCTGGCGCCCTTCGGCCGGCTGGCTGCAATCATCGTCGCTGGCCCCGACCGGACCGCGACGGAAGCGCACGCACAGGCGCTGGCCCGCGTCGCCCACGCCATGCCAGACGCATCCGGCGATATCGTCGTGCTGGGCCCCGCGGAGGCGCCGCTGGCCATCGTGCGCGGCATGCATCGCTTCCGGCTGCTGATCAAATCCGCCCGTCATACCGATCTGCAGGGCTTCCTGCGCGCCGTCATGGCGGCCGCGCCAAATCCGGCAACGCGGATGCGGGTGACCATCGACGTTGACCCGCAGAGTTTCTTCTGATGCGGATTTGACGCCTGGTGTCTGGCGCGGATCGTCCGCCAGGCACGAAAAGGCGGATGGACGGATCAGGCCGGGCGCATTTGCTGATTCGACGCTTCCGACACCGACCAACCGGGTATGAGCGCAAGGCTTTTCGGCCTCTGGGAGCCTGTCGGCGGGCGCTGCCTGTGAAAAGCTGTGAACGCTGGGGATTGTCTGCGTATCTGCTGGCGAGGCGATCAGGAAACCGGCCGTTGTCCGCAGCAATTGCCAGCCTTGGCGCCAGCCTCCGGCGGGTTTCTGCCCTGGATGCCCCAATCCCGGCGCAAACATGACCACGTTGCGACGTTGAGGCGCCTGCAAGCGGTTGCACGTCAATAATCCCCATGATAGGGGACCTCCCAACGGGTGGCAGAACGCTTCCCGCTCCCTGTCCATGTGCTCGCCCGATCATGTGCGTCATTGACTGACGCCATGTGAGTCGCCGTGAGCCTGAAAGTGAGACGCCGACGTGGCCGAACAGCCTTCAATGACAGGTCCGATTTCAGGGGTCGCTGGCCGCTATGCTTCCGCGTTGCTCGATACGGCAGCGGAATCTGGCGCTGCAGCGATCGACCGCGTTGAGGCTGATCTCGACCGGTTCGACGCCCTGGTGAGGGAGAGCGCCGACCTGCAGCGCCTCGTCCGCAGTCCGGTTTTCTCGGCGGATGAGCAACTGGCGGCTGTCACCGCGATCCTCGATCGGTCCGGAATTGGCGGACTTGCCGCCAATTTTCTGAAACTCGTCGCATCCCGTCGCCGTCTGTTCGCAGTTCAGCAGATGATTGCGGCGTACAAGGCGCTGGTCGCCGCCCGCAAGGGCGTGGTCCGCGCCGACGTGACGCTCGCTGCGTTGCCGTCTGTTCAGGCGCTTGACGACCTGAAGCAGGCGCTGCGCGATGTCGCCGGCGGCGACGTCGATCTGAACGTCAAAATCGACCCGTCGATCATCGGCGGTCTCGTCGTCAGGCTTGGCAGTCGCATGCTCGACGCCAGCCTGCGCAATAAACTCAATTCGATCCGTCTCGCGATGAAAGAGGTCGGCTGATGGACATTCGGGCCGCAGAAATTTCCGCCATTCTCAAAGAGCAAATCAAGAACTTTGGCCAGGAGGCTGAGGTCTCCGAGGTTGGCCAGGTTCTGTCCGTTGGTGACGGCATCGCCCGCTGCTACGGTCTGGACAATGTCCAGGCCGGCGAAATGGTCGAGTTCGAATCCGGCGTTCGCGGCATGGCGCTGAACCTGGAAAACGACAACGTCGGCGTGGTGGTGTTCGGTTCCGACCGTGACATCGCCGAGGGCCAGACCGTGAAGCGTACTGGCGACATCGTCAGCGTGCCGGTTGGCAAGGGGCTGCTCGGCCGCGTCGTCGACGCGCTCGGCAATCCGATCGACGGCAAGGGACCGATCCAGGCGACCGAGTTCCGCCAGGTCGACGTCAAGGCGCCGGGCATCATTCCGCGCAAGTCGGTGCATGAGCCGATGGCGACCGGTCTGAAGTCGATCGACGCCCTGATCCCGGTTGGCCGCGGCCAGCGCGAGTTGATCATCGGCGACCGCCAGACCGGCAAGACCGCGATCGCGCTCGACACCATTCTGAACCAGAAGCCCCTGAACCAGGGCGATGACGAATCGCAGAAGCTGTACTGCGTCTACGTCGCCGTCGGCCAGAAGCGCTCGACGGTCGCCCAGTTCGTGAAGGTTCTCGAAGAGAACGGCGCGCTGGAGTACTCGATCATCATCGCCGCCACCGCTTCGGATCCGGCGCCGATGCAGTTCCTGGCCCCGTTCTCCGGCTGCGCCATGGGCGAGTTCTTCCGTGACAACGGCATGCACGCCGTGATCACTTATGACGACCTCTCCAAGCAGGCCGTCGCTTACCGCCAGATGTCGCTGTTGCTGCGTCGTCCTCCGGGCCGCGAAGCCTATCCGGGCGACGTGTTCTACCTGCACTCCCGTCTGCTGGAGCGCGCGGCGAAGATGAACGACGCCAGCGGCAATGGTTCGCTGACGGCGCTTCCGGTCATCGAGACCCAGGCCAACGACGTGTCGGCCTACATTCCGACCAACGTGATTTCGATCACTGACGGTCAGATCTTCCTCGAGACCGACCTGTTCTTCCAGGGCATCCGTCCGGCCGTGAACGTCGGTCTGTCGGTGTCCCGCGTCGGTTCGTCGGCCCAGACGAAGGCGATGAAGAAGGTCGCCGGCAAGATCAAGGGCGAGCTGGCCCAGTACCGCGAAATGGCGGCCTTCGCCCAGTTCGGTTCTGACCTTGACGCCACCACCCAGCGCCTGCTGAACCGCGGCGCGCGCCTGACCGAGCTCCTGAAGCAGCCGCAGTTCTCGCCGCTGAAGATGGAAGAGCAGGTTGCGGTGATCTACGCCGGCGTCAACGGCTATCTCGATAGCCTGCCGGTTTCGCGGGTTCGCGAGTTCGAGGACACCCTGCTTGGCTCCCTGCGCGGCCGCCATACGGACATCCTCGACGCCATCCGCACGTCCAGGGACCTGAGCGACGATGTCGCCGCGAAGCTTCAGGCTGTCGTCGCTGACGTCGCCAAGACCTTCGCCTGATTGAAGGGCGCATTGCATGGCCTCGCTCAAGGATCTTCGCAATCGCATCGCCTCGGTGAAGGCGACGCAGAAAATCACCAAGGCCATGCAGATGGTCGCGGCGGCAAAGCTCCGCCGCGCCCAGAGCGCGGCTGAAGCCGCGCGCCCGTTTGCCGAGCGCATGGGCCAGGTGTTGGGTAATCTCGCCTCGGGCGTTGTTGGTCAGCCAGGCGCGCCGCGCCTGCTCGCCGGCACGGGCTCCGGCAAGGTGCATCTCCTGGTGGTCTGTACCGGCGAACGTGGTCTCGCCGGCGCCTTCAACTCGTCGATCGTCCGTCTGGCCCGTGAACAGGCCCAGGCGCTGATCGCCGAGGGCAAGACGGTCAAGATGCTGCTTGTCGGCAAGAAGGGTTACGACGCCCTTCGCCGCCAGTTCGACGACAAGATCGTTGAGTACATCGAGCTGCGTTCGGTCAAGAACCTGACGTGGGACGTGGCGGACGAAATCGGCCGCAAGGTCCTGGCGCTCTATGACGCTGGCGAGTTTGACATCGCCACCCTGTTCTATGCCCGCTTCCAGTCGGTGATTTCGCAGGTGCCAACGGCGCAGCAGATCATTCCGGCCGAGATTCCGGCGGACGGCGTGGGCGACAAGCTTGGCGGCGCGGTCTACGACTACGAGCCCAGCGAGGAGGAAATCCTCGAATCGCTTCTGCCGCGCAACGTGACGGTTCAGATCCTGCGCGCGCTTCTGGAGAACAACGCGTCGTTCTACGGCGCCCAGATGAGCGCCATGGACAATGCGACCCGCAACGCGGGTGAGATGATCCGGAAGCAGACGCTGCTCTACAACCGCACGCGTCAGGCGATGATCACGAAGGAACTGATCGAGATCATTTCCGGCGCCGAGGCGCTCTGAACAGACAACTGCAGGCCGGCGGCCTGCCCTGACGCGAGGCGGACGGGGCAGGGCGCGGGTCACAAACCATTCCAGCGCGACGCGCGGCAGCGGCCGCAGTGTCCGACATTACTTCAAGGCGAGGCCCGTACGGGCTCGGACGGGAGCTTCCCATGGTTGCAACAACCCCCGCAGGACGCATCACGCAGGTCATTGGCGCTATCGTCGACGTGCAGTTCGATGGCCATCTGCCGGAAATTCTGAACGCGCTCGAGACCAGCAACCAGGGCAACCGCCTGGTGCTCGAAGTCGCCGCCCAGCTCGGTGAGAACACCGTTCGCTGCATCGCCATGGACACCTCCGAGGGTCTGGTGCGCGGTCAGGCGGTGTCTGACACCGGGCGCCCGATCGAAGTGCCGGTTGGCGCCGGCACGCTCGGCCGCATCATGAACGTCATCGGCGAGCCGGTGGACGAAGCCGGCCCGGTGGACGCCGAAGGCCGCCGCGCCATTCACCAGCCGGCCCCGAGCTATTCCGAGCAGTCGACCGAGGCGCAGATCCTCGTCACCGGCATCAAGGTCGTGGACCTGCTCGCTCCTTACGCCCGTGGCGGCAAGATCGGCCTGTTCGGCGGCGCTGGCGTGGGCAAGACCGTGCTCATCCAGGAGCTGATCAACAACATCGCCAAGGCGCACGGCGGTTACTCCGTGTTCGCTGGCGTCGGCGAGCGTACGCGTGAAGGCAACGACCTCTATCACGAGATGATCGAGTCGGGCGTGAACGTTGATCCGCACGCCAACAACGGTTCGACCGCCGGCTCCAAGTGCGCCCTCGTGTTCGGCCAGATGAATGAGCCTCCGGGAGCCCGCGCCCGCGTCGCCCTCACCGGCCTGACCGTCGCCGAGCACTTCCGCGACCAGGGCCAGGACGTGCTGTTCTTCGTGGACAACATCTTCCGCTTCACCCAGGCTGGCTCGGAAATGTCGGCGCTTCTCGGCCGTATTCCTTCGGCCGTGGGTTATCAGCCGACCCTGGCGACCGACATGGGCGCCCTGCAGGAGCGCATCACCACCACCAACAAGGGTTCGATCACCTCGGTGCAGGCCATTTACGTGCCGGCCGACGACCTGACCGACCCGGCGCCGGCCACCTCGTTCGCCCACCTTGACGCCACCACGGTGCTCAACCGCGCGATCTCCGAGAAGGGCATCTATCCGGCGGTGGACCCGCTCGACTCGACCTCGCGCATGCTGTCGCCGCTGATCGTCGGCGAAGAGCACTACAACGTCGCCCGTCAGGTCCAGGAAGTGCTGCAGCGCTACAAGTCCCTGCAGGACATCATTGCCATTCTCGGCATGGACGAGCTGTCGGAAGAGGACAAGCTGGTCGTGGCCCGCGCCCGCAAGATCGAGCGCTTCCTCAGCCAGCCGTTCTTCGTCGCCGAGGTGTTCACTGGCTCGCCTGGCCAGCTGGTTTCGCTGGAAGACACCATCAAGGGCTTCAAGGGCCTGGTCGAGGGCAAGTACGACCACCTGCCGGAAGCCGCCTTCTACATGGTCGGTTCGATCGATCAGGCGATCGAGAAGGCCCAGAAGCTCGCCGCTGAGGCCTGATGAAGGCTCGCGGACCCGGCAGCGGGTCCGCGCACCGTCCGCTCCGGTTTTGACACCAGAGGAGCGCGACGAGGTCCAGACCCGCGACGTGATCCGGCCAAGGCGCCGGACGCCCTATTGGAGCAGCGCCCCATGGCGGAAAACTTCCACTTCGAGCTGGTCGCCCCGGAGCGCCTGCTGTTCTCCGGCGACGTTGAGGCAGTCATCGTTCCGTCCGTGGACGGCGACCTGACAGTCCTGGCGCATCATGCGCCGCTGATGTCCGTGCTGAAGCCGGGCGTCATCACCGTTCAGACTGCCGGCAAGGCCCAGGCGATCTTCGTTCGCGGCGGCTTCGCCGACATCCGTCCGGATGGGCTGACCATCCTTGCCGAGCAGGCCGTTCCGGTTGAAGAACTGACTGACGACCTGATTGACGTGGTCATCACCGACGCCGAGAAGGCTGTCGATGCGGCCGTGGACGACGACCAGCGCCGTGTGGCTCTGGAGCGGCTTGGACAGCTGAGGGAAGTCCGCGGTTTACTGCAGAGCTGAAGAGCTGATGCAGGCCTGCCCTGATTTGACGCAGGGTGGTTTGCGCGATTTTCGCCGCGTTCCGGTATAAACAGCATCCCGGCCTCATGAGGTCGGGATGTTTTGTTTTGAGGATGGGGGCCTGACGGGCCATTTCCCGGTTAGACGCCCGTTCCTGCGGGAGCGGGCGTCTAACCGGGACAGGCGCAAGGCAGCAAGCCGGCAAGACCAGGAAGTCGTCCTGGTCGGGCAGGAGTTTTGGCCTTCCCCCGATTGTATGTGCTTTTCCTTGCCGGGCAGGTCGTGGCGCGGCAAAGGCGGCGCCAGATGGTCTGACGCTGGCGCTGCGGCGTGAGACGCTGCCAATGCCGGCCCTTAACTGCCCCGGGACGTTCAGAATGATGGCATTCGCCAATCCAGCGGTGTTCATGAAGTGGTCCGGGCGGCTGTTGCCCTGGCTTGCTGCTGTGGCTGCGCTGGCGCTCGCCGGGGCGTTGTGGCTGGCCTGGCGGGCGCCGGCCGATTACCAGCAGGGTGATTCGGTGCGGATCATGTTCGTGCATGTTCCGGCGGCGTGGCTGGCGCTGTTCATGTATACGATCATGACGGCGTCGGCGCTTGGGACCCTCGTCTGGCGGCATCCGCTGGCGGATGTTTCCCAGCGCGCCGCTGCGCCTGTCGGCATGGTGTTCACCCTGCTCTGCCTGATTACCGGCTCGATCTGGGGCAAACCCATGTGGGGGGCGTGGTGGGTGTGGGACGCCCGGCTGACGTCAGTGCTGGTGCTGTTCCTGATGTATTGCGGCGTGCTGGCCCTCTGGCGGGCGATTGAAGACCCCCTGAGCGCGGCGCGGGCCGTGGCCATCCTGACCATTGTCGGATTCATCAACGTGCCGATCATCAAGTTTTCCGTTGACTGGTGGAATACCCTGCACCAGCCGGCGTCCGTGTTGCGCCTGGAGGGACCGGCGATGCACCCCGCCATGCTGTGGCCGTTGCTGGCGATGGCCGGCGCCATGAGCCTCGTCGCCGTCTGCCTGCATATGGCCGGCATGCGCACCGAGGTGCTACGCCGCAGCGTCCGGGCCAGGCGCCTTGTGCTGCTGGACCGGATGTCGCGGGCGGCGGCTGAGCCGGCTGGCGCGTCGTCATGACGGGAACCTATGCGGGATATGTGATCGCCGCTTATGCGGTGGCTTTCGTGCTGTTGGCGGGCCTGACCTTGTGGACGGTGGTTGGCGCACGGCAGGCGCGGCGCGAACTGGACCGGGTCGAGGCCGAGAGCGCCCGCTTCGCCAGCCGGCGCGCCGGCCGCAAGGCCCCGGACCAGAGGCGGCAGCCATGAGCGGTGCGAATGGGCGCGTGGGCGCGCGACGATTGTTGATGGCCGCGCCGCTGGTGATATTCGTCCTGCTTGCGGCTTTGCTTGGTTGGCGGTTATGGAGCGGCGGCGATCCGTCCATCGTGCCTTCGGCGCTGATTGGCAGGAAAGCGCCGGCGCTGGTTTTGCCGCCCCTCGATGGGCTGAAGCAGTCAGATGGCGCGCCATCTCCGGGTTTGACCCAGGGGCTGGTTGGGGCGGGGGCTCCCGTTGTTGTGAATTTCTGGGCCTCCTGGTGTGGCCCTTGCCGGATTGAGCACCCGCAACTGATGCGGCTGGCGCAGGAGGGGCGTATTCGCCTGCTCGGCGTCAATTACAAGGATGTTCCGGAGAACGCCCGCCGCTTCCTTGGCCAGCTCGGCGACCCCTTTGTCGCAGTCGGGGTCGACCGGGACGGTGCGGTGGCGGTGAACTGGGGCGTGTATGGGGTTCCGGAGACATTCATTGTTGATGGGGCCGGAATCATCCGCTACCGGCATGTGGGGCCGCTGACGGAAGAGGCGTTACAGGGGGCTTTCGGCGCGGCGTTGGCCAAAGTGGCGCGCTGAGAGGCGCTGCTGTTTCCGGGCCGGGGCGCCGCCAGGGCGGTTGAGGAGTGCGATGGCCAGACCGATGCCGTCCCAGGGGCGGGAGTTGTTGCGCAGTGCGGACCTTGGGGCAGAACGCCAGGTCAGCTATGTGCGCATCGCCACCGCGCTGCTGCTGCTGGTGGTGCTGTGGCTGCTGACGACGCCGGAAGACTACGCCAACCACGAGTCAGCCGTCATGCTGTGGGCGGCCGAGGCCTCCCTCGTTGTGCTCTTCTTCTCGGGCGCGATCTCGCTGGCGCTGGTGCAAACCAAACGCTGGCGGCCGTGGATGGCCTATCTCACCGTCACGGTCGACACTGGCGTGGTGCTGGCCAATCTCGCCATGACCGCGGTGTCGAACAAACTCAGCGGCGATTTTCTTGCCGCGTATCCCGCCGCCAGCGGCATTCCGCTGATCCTGGTGACGTCGATCGTGCGCATGCGCCCGGCGGTGCAGGCTTACGCCGGCCTGCTGATTATCACCGGGGCGCTGGCGATCGCGGCGGTCCACGGCCACATGGACTATGCCGAGCGGCAACCGCTGGTCGGGCCGTTGGCCCCGATGTTCGGCGACAACGCCAACGCCACGCGCGTGCTGATCCTGATCGGCATGGCGATCATCACCTGGGTCGCCACGGTGCGCGGTCGGGCGATGTTGTTGCGCGCCGTGGATGAAACGCGCCGGCGCATGAACCTTGGCCGCTATCTGCCGTCAGAGCTGTCGCAGATCCTCGCCACTGAAAGCATGGATGATCTCAAGCAGGGCAGCCGCAAAAAGGTGGGGCTGCTGTTCGTTGACATCCGCAACTCCACCTCGATGGAAGAAAGTCTCGACGCGCGCTCACTCAGCGTGATGATCAACGCATTTCGCGATCACCTGACCCGCATCGCGCAGAAGCACGACGCGGTGATCGACAAATTCATTGGCGACGGCGCCTTCCTGGTTTGCGGTCTGCTCGATTCGCGGCCGGACGACGCCCGCCGCACCATCGCCTGCGCCGTCGAGATTGTGCAGACCATGGAGCTGTGGTCGCGTGAGCGCGAAATGGAAGGCGAACCGCCGGTGCGCGTCGGGGCCGGGGTGCATTTCGGCGAGGCGTTCGTCGGCGCCATCGGCAATGATGACCGGCTGGAGTTCACCGTGCTTGGCGACGCGGTGAATGTCGCGGCGCGCCTGGAGCAGGCCACCAAGGCCTGTCATACGCCGCTGCTGGTTTCGGGCGATGCCGTGGCTGCGGCGGGAGATGATGCGCCGAAACGGCTGGCTGGCTATCGTTTCGTCGGCGCCGAGCAGTTGCGCGGTCGTCTGGAGCCGGTGCCGGTTTATGCGCCGCTCGCCACGGACCGGCTGGCGCAACGTCCGCAGAACTGACGCGGCAAACAGGCTGGCAGGGCGGCCGCAATACTGGCGCGGCCGCGACCCGCGAAGCCCGGGTGAGGCTCAGGGAGCGCGTCCCGATGGCCTGCCCGCAGGCTTCCGACGTTACTCGATCAGCGAATTGGGATCGCCATGGGGCGGGGTTTCTGCGTCCTCCGGCAGGCTATGACGCATGATCAGCGGCGTTTGCGCCAGGGCGAAGATCAGGGTGAGGGGCATGATGCCGAACACCTTGAAGTTCACCCAGGCGTCGGTTGACCAGTTGCGCCAGACGATCTCATTCAGCGCCGCCAGCACGAAAAAGAACATCGCCCAGCGGAACGTCAGCTTGCGCCAGCCCTCGTCCGTCAGACGGATCATGCTGTCCAGCACCACATTGAGCAGTGGACGGCCAAGGGCAAGGCCGCCAAGCAGCGCGCCGCCAAACAGGCAGTTCACGATGGTTGGCTTGAGCTTGATGAAATGGTCGTCGCGCAGCACGACGGTCAGCGTGCCGAAGATCAGCACGACGACAGCCGATACCAGGGGCATGATCGGCAGCTTGCGCACCAGCACATAGTGAATCACCAGCGCGGCCAGGGTCGCGGCCATGAACACCGCCGTGGCGGTAAGGATGCCCAACTGGCCGGTTTGCGCCAGATTTTCCGGAACCAGCCCTCCCACCAGCGGCGTGAACAGATGCGGACGGGCATTGGCGAAGAAGAAGACGCCGAGGGGACCCAGTTCGAGGGCGAACTTGGCCAGCGGAGAGATCGTCCGGGATTGCGCTGTCACGTGCTGTGTCCCCAATCGTCCAGGCGGACGGTATCATCGTGTTGTCCGGATGCGCGGTTGCGCGCCGGCTGCCTACAGAGCCGCGGTGGCTGCATCAAGGCGGGAGCGCGGCCGTTGCCGGCAAACCTCAGAAATCCGAGGCAATGCCGTTGTTTTCCCAATCCTGATAGCGGACGGGATCTGGGCCCGCCCGGCCGCCGAGTTCGGTTTTGTCGCCGAGCGCCGCGATCCGCGCCGCCATGTCGGCGCGCCGCGCCTCGGCTTCGGCAAGCGCCCGCTGCGCAGCCGGGGTCAGCGCGCGCTGCTGGTCGCCGCTTTCCTGCCCGCTGGCGACAGGGGAAGCGGTGGTGCTGTTGTCGCTCATCTGCCGGATTCCTTGACACTCGAACATGAAGCCGCCGCGGCGGGGCCCCGGAACATGCAGCCCAAGAAGCAAAAGTCACGGGATGTCAATGGTCGCGCGCCATTCTGCTCTTGCAGCAGACCATATCTGGCGCCCACATTGACACTGGACGATGCCCGGGGGCCGCGCCGCTGATTTTACGCAATTTCGCGCCGGCTGGCGCCCGAAAATGGGAGAACGCCAGATGAATTTCGCCAGAACCGCATTGCTGCTTGCGGCGCTGACCGCGCTGTTCGGAGTTGTGGGGTACATGTTGGGCGGCGCTGGCGGCATGCTGATCGCCCTGGTTGTGGCGGCCGGCATGAATCTGTTCGCCTACTGGAATTCCGACCGTCTGGCCCTGGCCGCCTACAATGCCCATGAAGTTGACCAGAACAGTGCGCCGGAGCTGGTGCAGATGACGCATGAGCTGGCGCGTCGCGCCCAGTTGCCTCTGCCGCGCGTCTATCTGATCGACAGTCCCCAGCCGAATGCCTTCGCCACCGGGCGCACGCCGGAGAAGGGCGCTGTAGCGGTCACCACGGGGCTGATGCAGGCGCTGTCGCGGCAGGAGCTTGCCGGGGTCATTGCCCATGAGCTGGCGCATATCCGCAATCGCGACACCCTCACCATGACCGTGGCCGCGACCATCGCCGGCGCCATTTCCTCCATCGCCCAGTTTGGCATGCTGTTTGGCGGCAACCGCCAGAACGGCAATGGCCATGGGGCGCTGACGGGTCTGCTTGTCGCCATTGTCGCGCCGCTTGCGGCGATGGTTATTCAGATGGCGGTCAGCCGCTCGCGCGAGTATGAAGCAGACAGGCTGGGCGCGGAAATCTGTGGCGAGCCGGTCTGGCTTGCATCCGCCCTGGCGCGCATCGAGCAGGGCGTGGCGCAGGTGGTCGACGAGCGCGCGGAAGCGCATCCGGCCACGGCGCCGCTCTTCATTATCAACCCCCTTTCCGGGCGTGGCATGGACAATCTGTTTTCCACTCATCCTTCGACGCAGAATCGCGTCAATGAACTGCAGAAGCTGGCCGCGGCCTGGGGCAAGGGCTGGCGGATCGGGGAGGCCGGCGCGCCTGCTTCCGGCGGCTTCACCACCGGCGCCGCCGGCAATCCCTGGTCGCGCGGGAGCGGGCCGTGGGGTTGAAGTCCATGGATGAACGTCGTCAGGGGCGCGCTCCCGGCCGTCCTTCAGGCAAAGGTTCCGGCAAGGGCCCCGGAAAAGGCGGCGCGCCGCGCGGCAATCACCAGGGCCAGGGACGTCACGGTGGGCGCGGTGGTGGCGGCGGCGTTATGGGGCCGGGCATGGCCGCCCGGCGCGCCGCAGTCATCGTGTTGCGCGCGGTGCTGGAGCAGCCCGATGAGGCGCCGCAGGTCGACGCCCTGCTGGCGGACGCCACCGCCGGTCTTGATGATCGCGATCGCGGGCTGGCCCGCGCCATCGTCACCGCCTCCCTGCGGCGTCTGGGCTCGATCCAGCATCTGCTGGCGCAATTGATGGAGCGTGGCTACCCACGCAAATGCGGGCCGCTGGAGGCGATCCTCGTCACGGCCGCGGCGCAGATCCTGTTCATGGATACGCCCGATCACGCCGCTGTCGACACCGCCATCAACCTGGCCCGCGCCGACAGGAACGCCGGGCCCTTCGCCGGGCTCGCCAATGCGGTGCTGCGCAATGTCGTGGCGCGCAAGGATGACGTTGCTGGCTACGATCCGCTGGATGTCGATGCGCCGCGCTGGCTCGCCGCCCGCTGGCGCGCCGCGTGGGGCGAGACGCAGGCCAGAGCCATTGCCGCAGCGCTCCGTCAGGAGCCGGGGGTAGACGTGAGCGTGCGCGGCCCGGCCGAGGCCTGGACGGAGCGTCTCGACGGCGTGGCCCTGCCGCTGGCGCCGGCTTCGGCGGCGACGCAGACTGTCCGCCTGCGCACGACGCGCGGCATCGAGGAGCTGCCAGGTTATGCGGAAGGCGCCTGGTGGGTGCAGGATGCCGCGGCGGCGCTGCCAGCGCGCTTGCTGAACGTGCAGCCTGGCGAGCGCGTGGCCGATCTGTGCGCCGCCCCTGGCGGCAAGACAGCGCAATTGCTGGCGGCGGGTGGCCAGGTCGCGGCGTTTGACCGTTCCCCCACCCGCATGGACCGGCTGGCCGCGAATATGCGCCGGCTCGGTTTTGCGCCGGAGCGCCACGTGGTCAATCTGGCGACGATCGCTCCGGAGCAGATCAGAGGCGGCCCGTTTGATGCAGTGCTGCTCGATGCGCCCTGTTCGGCGACGGGCACCATCCGCCGTCACCCCGACGTGGCGTGGACCAAACGCCCGGGCGATATAGCTTCGCTCGCCGATCTGCAGGCGCGGCTGCTCGATTGCGCCGCCGCATTGCTGAAGCCCGGCGGGCGTCTGGTTTATTCGACCTGCTCGCTGGAGCCGGATGAGGGCGAATTGCAGATCGCCCGGTTCCTTGAGCGCAACCCGCAGATGCAGCGCGTTCCCGTCGTTGCGGCGGAATTGCCCGGGTTGCCGGAAGCCATCAATGCGGCTGGCGAAGTGCGCACTTTCCCCTCCATGCTGCCAGACGCTGAAGCCCGCATGTCCGGCCTTGACGGATTTTTCGCCGCACGATTGCAGCGTAAAACCTGAAAGCGCGTGGATTCATGGCGGCGCCATGCTTCCCGTCGCCGGGCGGCGCGGTATAGTCTCCGGGCGCGCGGCGGGCCGATTCACTGGCCGCTTTCATCCAGTCGCCGGCAACGGCGACACGGCCTGGAAGCGTCCCCTGCCAGCGCGCCGGCCTGCCCTGGCTTGCTGGCGCGGTTTTCAGGCTTGGGTGGTTCTCGCGTCGCTGGATCGCGCGACTGCCGGCGAAACAGGCCCGCGCCGCGTGACCGTGGGTGATGACGGCGGATTGGCGTGGTTCCGCAGGCGGTCTGGGCGGCGACGCTCTGGCATGAGCTTGATCCGGATGTGGCGCGCCACGTCCTGGAAGCATGCTCCGGAGGGATGTTCTGGGTGGCGGCGACAGGCGACAGATTGCGGCTCTATGCGCTTGTTGTGCGGGAAACCGCGCGCAACGCCCTGTCGCTGGCCGGTTCGCTCGCGCTCCGCATCTTCCCGGCCCCGGCGCGGGCGCCCGAGCGGCTGCTGGTTGCGCCGCAGGATCTGCGCACCGCCGATCCCACCCTTGCGGCTGATTATTATGCCGGGCGCTTCGCTTTCGCTGGCCGGATGGTGGAAACCCGCGGCAGCTCGCCGTTCGGCGTTGCGCCCCCCAGTCAGGCCTGGGATGAGGAATTGTGTGGTTTCGGCTGGCTGCGCCATTTGCGCGCCGCCAATACCGATATCGCCCGCGCCCACGCCCGCAGTCTTGTCGACGACTTTTTGCGTCATGACGGCGACCGGCGCGGCGGCGGCGCCCTGCCGCGCGTCGTTTCCCGTCGCCTGATCTCGTTCCTGTCCCAGGCGCCGCTGCTTCTGGAGGGGGCGGACCGCGCGTTTTATCTGCGCTTCATGCGCACGATCGGTCGTGCGCTGGCCCAGTTGCGCGTCGCCGCCGGCCCGGACGTGGCGGCGGATGACAGGCTGCTGATCGCCATCGCCCAGAGTTTCGCCAGCCTGTGTGTCGCAGCGCCGTCTCGCTCGCAGACCCGCACCGACGCCACGCTGGGTTCGCTGCTCGGCGAGCACGTGTTGCAGGACGGCGGCCATGTCAGCCGCAATCCGCGCCGTCTGATCGAACTGCTGGCCGATCTGTTGCCGTTGCGGCAGGTCTACGCCACGCGCGGCATGGAGCCGCCGCTCGCCCTGATCACCGCCATCGATCGCATGATGCCGATGTTGCGGCTGTTCCGGCACGAGGATGGGGCCATCGCCCTGTTCAATGGCATGGGGGAGTCGGCGCCGGATCTGCTGGCGACGGTGCTGGCCTATGATGACGCCCATGCCCGGCCGATGACCCATGCGCCATGGAGCGGCTACGAGCGCATGACGGCGGGACGGACGCTGGTGATCGCCGACGTTGGCGCGCCGCCGCCACGGGCGTTTTCCGCCGAGGCGCACGCCGGATGCCTGTCGTTCGAGATGTCTGTCGCCGGTTCGATGATGGTGGTCAATTGCGGCGCCTCGCCGGTGGATTCGGCGGCGGCGCGGCTGGCGGCGCGCTCAACGGCGGCCCACTCCACCGTGACGGTGGAGGACACCTCGTCGTGTCATTTTGCCGGCGCGCCGCGCGGCGACCGCCTCGCCGGCTGGCTGGAGCGGCTGCTCGGCCCGGTGATTCTCGCGGGACCGGCCATTGTGAAGGCCGAGCGCACCAGCGACGCCAGCGGCCATGCGCTCACCGCATCGCATGATGGTTTCTTCCCCCGCCACGGCGTGGTGCATGAGCGCCAGTGGCGCCTCTCGGCCCAGGGCGATCAGCTCGCCGGCATGGACCGGCTGGTCAAATCGGCCTCCGGCCGGGTTTCGGCGGTCATCCGTTTCCACCTGCACCCCGCCGTGGAGGTTGCGCCGGAGGAAGATGGCATGGCGGTGTCGTTGCGCCTGCCTGACGGGCAGTTCTGGCGCTTCGAGGCGCCTGGCCATGTGGCGCACATTGAGGAAAGCGTCTGGTTCGCCGCGCCAGGCGGGGCCCGCGCCTCACGGCAGCTGGTCATCGACATGACGGCGCCCGAGCGCACGGCCTCCGCCGAGATCGCCTGGCGGTTCGTGCGCGAGGGTTGGGATGGCGTCGCGCCCGGCCAGGCGTCGCAACCGGCGTCCTGAGCGGAGAATTTCACCCATTGCGCGCCCTGACGCGGCGTTGGCGCATGCCTGCCTTGCGGGCATGTGACGCGACGGTGATTGGATCACCGGCGCATACGTGCTATCGCGCCGCTTTCATGACGTTTTTTGGCGCCGGGCGCCGCGCGGCCGGATGACATCGGACAATACACGGATCTTACATGTCGAACGAACTGCGGCGCGTGACCCGCGCACTTCTCTCCGTGTCGGACAAGACCGGCCTGATTGAGTTCGCCAGGGCCCTGGCGGATCGCAACATCACGCTGATTTCGACGGGCGGCACCCGCAAGGCGCTGGCCCAGGCGGGGCTGCCGGTTCTCGACGTCTCCGAAGTCACCGGCTTCCCCGAGATGATGGATGGCCGCGTCAAGACCCTGCATCCGGCGGTGCATGGCGGCCTGCTCGCCATCCGCGACAATCCGGAGCACCAGGCGGCGATGCTGGCCAACGGCATCGGCCCCATCGACCTGCTGGTGGTCAACCTTTACCCGTTCGAGGCGACCGTCGCCTCTGGCGCCGGTTACGACGACTGCATCGAGAACATCGATATCGGCGGCCCGGCGATGATCCGCGCCGCCGCCAAGAACCATGGCGACGTCGCCGTGGTGGTGGAGGGCGCCGACTATCAGGCGGTGCTGGACGATCTGGAGGCCAACAAGGGGGCGACCTCGCTCACCCTGCGCCGGCGCCTGGCCCAGAAGGCATACGCCCGCACCGCCAGCTATGACGCGGCGATCTCCAACTGGTTCGCGGCCCAGCTCGGCGAAGCCAATCCGGCGTTCCGCGCCATTGGCGGCGAACTGGCGGAAGCCATGCGCTACGGCGAGAACCCGCACCAGAGCGCCGCGTTCTATCGTGGCCCGGAAGCCCGCGCTGGCGTCGCCACGGCCCGCCAGCTTCAGGGCAAGCAGCTTTCCTACAACAATATCAACGACACCGACGCCGCCTTCGAATGTGTCGCCGAGTTCGATCCGGCCCGCACGGCGGCTGTCGCCATCATCAAGCACGCCAACCCCTGCGGCGTGGCCGAGGGCGCGAGCCTCGTCGAGGCCTATGAGCGCGCCCTGCGCTGCGACCCGGTCTCGGCCTTCGGCGGCATTGTCGCCCTTAACCAGACGCTCGACGCCGCCGCGGCGCGCAAGATCGTCGAGATCTTCACCGAGGTGATCATTGCCCCGGACGCCAGCGAGGAGGCCATCGCCCTCGTCGCGGCCAAGAAGAACCTGCGCCTGCTGCTGACGGGCGGCCTGCCGGATCCGCGCGCAGGCGGCCTTGCCGTGCGTACTGTCTCGGGCGGCTTCCTGGTGCAGGGCCGCGATAACGCCGTGGTCGACGACATGGACCTGCGCGTGGTGACGAAGCGCCAGCCGTCGGAGCGTGAGCTGGCCGACATGCGCTTCGCCTTCCGCGTCGCCAAGCATGTGAAGTCCAACGCCATCGTCTACGTGAAGGATGGCGCGACCGTCGGCGTCGGCGCTGGCCAGATGAGCCGCGTCGATTCCTCGCGCATCGCGGCCTGGAAGGCTGCTGAAGCAGCGAAGGCCGCCGGTCTGCCCGAGAGCCTCGCCGTGGGGTCGGTGGTGGCGTCGGACGCCTTCTTCCCCTTCGCCGACGGCCTGCTGGCCGCCGCTGAAGCTGGCGCCACGGCGGTGATCCAGCCTGGCGGCTCGATGCGCGATGACGAGGTGATCAAGGCGGCCGATGAAGCCGGCCTCGCCATGGTCTTCACCGGCCATCGCCACTTCCGGCACTGAAGCCGGGCGAGGGGCGGGGGCGTCATGGGTAACTTGCATGGGTGAGTTGCAGGCTCCTTCGCTGACCCTGCTGCTCGGCGGCGCCCGCTCCGGCAAGAGCCGGCACGCAGAACTGCTGATCGAACAGCTGGCTCCGCCGTGGCGCTATATCGCCACGGCGGAGCCGTTTGATGATGAGATGCGCGATCGCATCGCCCATCATGTTGACCGCCGCGGCGCTGGCTGGCGCACGCTGGAGGCGCCGCTCGACCTTCCGGGCGCCCTGGTGGGATTGCCGGCGGGCGAGCCGGTTCTGGTTGATTGCCTCACCGTCTGGCTGACCAATGTCATGCTGTCTGGCGACGATGTGGCGGCGGCGACCGGGCGCCTGGTCGCTACCCTTCAGGCCCCGCGCGGCCCGTGGTTTGTTGTCGCCAACGAGGTTGGCCTCGGCATCGTTCCGGACAATGCGCTGGCGCGCCGGTTTCGCGACGAAGCTGGCCGTCTGAACCAGGCGGTGGCCGCCATCGCCGGCAGGGTGCTGTTTCTGGCCGCCGGCCTGCCCATGCAACTGAAGGGCTGACGATCGCGTGAAGCTGGCTTGGCCAGCCGGGAGCGACGGGCGAACCTGTGTCCCTGGAGCATGATGCCAACAGGTTGATACCGCTTGTTGTCGAAAAATCACGCGAAATTAAAAGCTTGGAGCGGCGATGCGTTGCAGCCTGAACGCATCGCGCCCCAGGCGGCAACCGGTGCAGGGTGAGCCAGATGACGGGCGGATTGGCGGCGCGTGCAACGATGCTGGGCCGGCGGACCGGCTGGCGTCCGGGCTGGGTGGCGCGCCTGGCGCTTGTCGCCGCCATTCTGCTCCCGGCGCCTGCGGGGCTGGCGCAGCAGGTCAGGGACTATCTGGGCGTTCCAGGTCCCATCGAGATCGCTGGCGACCACTACGGGCTGGCCTGGTCCGCGGCCCCGCGGCCAGGCTATTTCAAGCAGGAATATCTGCCCGCTGGCGAAACGCCAGGCCGGCACAGTCGCATGGTCCTGCTCGAAGTCATTGCCCAGGGCACTGACGTCGCAGGCGCCGTGCGCGCCCAGATCGCCAGCCTGAACGCCCGCAAGCCGCATGATCCCCTGGTCAACATGTCGGTCATCCGCAATGCGCGCAGCGGCGAGGTGCTGCTGGATTTCGTGCTCAGCAGCAAGCGTTCCGACGGTCAGTATATCGTCGAGTGGAACGCCTATCGTTACATGCCGCGCCAGGGCGGCGGGGTGACGCTGTTTGGCCTCAGCCGGCGGGCGGAGGGCGATGACGCGACGCGGGCGTTTCTGACCAGCCTGAAAGGGTTGCGTCCGCAACTCATCGACGCCCTGGCGCGACAGGCGCCGCCGAAGCCGACGGTTCCCAACTAAAACCTTTCCGGCGAACCGGATTTCACCGGAATGGCCCCAGGGCGATTTCCGGCCAGGCGGAATTGCCTGGCTGATCGACATTCGCTCGCAGCGGGAAGTTCAGGAGCGCTTTCCGCCGCCATTGCATCCATCACCGCTTCCGCCCACTGTGGCGGGAACCAGCGCCGGAGCGTTTTCCAGTGAGGCGGACGCCGATTCGCGGGAAAGCGCGCGATGGCGCGCGCGGGAGGAAACACAATGGCAAAGAAGTCGGGCGACAAGGGCAAAAAGACGGACAAGGCGGCGAAGGACGGCGCGCGGGATGTCGCGCCCCGCCGGCAGCGGGACAATCACGTCATGGCGGTGGAACTGCCCCGGGGGGAGCTTTCCGAGCGCTCACAGGCGTATTTCCGCAAGTGCGAGGAGAAGATCGGCTATGTGCCGAACGTGCTCCAGGCCTATGCGTTCGACGACGCCAAGCTGCAGGCGTTCTCCACCTTCTACAATGATCTGATGCTGGCGCCCTCCGGACTGTCCAAGCTGGAGCGGGAGATGATCGCGGTGGTGGTGTCGAGCATCAACCGCTGCTTCTATTGCCTGACCGCCCATGGGGCCGCCGTGCGGCAGCTGTCCGGCGATCCGGTGCTGGGCGAACTGCTGGTGATGAACTATCGCGCCGCCGATCTCGACGCGCGCCACCGCGCCATGCTCGACTTCGCCGCGAAATTGACCGAGACTCCGGAAAAGGTGGTTGAGGCGGATCGTGACGCCCTGCGCGCCGCCGGTTTCAACGATCGCGACATCTGGGACATCGGCGCGGTGGCCTCATTCTACAACATGAGCAACCGCATGGCGTCGGCCATCGATATGCGGCCGAACCCCGAATATCACGCGTCCTTCCGGCAAAGCGGCGACTGACCTGATGGCGACTGGCCTGCATTCCCATTACCCCATGGGTAATGGCGGCGGGCCGTTCGCCGTGCTTCGATCGGACCGTTGCTGACAGGGAGACGGGTGATGGCGGAGGCGCAGGGCGATGTTGGCGGCCGGTTGCGGGAGTGGCGGTTGCGGCGGCGCATGAGCCAGCTCGATCTGGCGTGCGAGGCCGAGATCTCGACGCGGCATCTGAGCTTCGTCGAAACCGGCCGGGCGCAGCCGTCGCGCGACATGCTGATGCTGCTGGCCGAGCACCTGTACATCCCGTTGCGTGAACGGAATGTGCTCATGGTTGCCGCCGGCTATGCGCCTGTCTTCGCCGAGCGTCCGCTCGACCATCCCGACATGGCCGGCGCCCGCGCCGCCGTTGAACAGGTGCTGGCCGGGCACGACCCCTGGCCGGCGCTGGCCATCGACCGGCACTGGAACCTGATCACCGCCAATGCGGCGGTGGCGCCGCTGTTGGCGAGCGTCGCGCCGACCCTGCTGGAGCCGCCGGTCAATGTGCTGCGCCTGTCGCTGCACCCGGATGGTCTCGCCAGCCGGACGCTGAATTTTCATGAATGGCGCGAGCATCTGCTCGCCAGGTTGCGGCAGCAGATCGACGTCACCGCCGACGCCGGGCTGATTGCCTTGCTGGACGAGCTGAAGGCCTATCCGGCGCCGCCCGGCGCCACGCGCCGGCAGGCCGCGACCGGCATTGTCGCGCCGCTGCAACTGGCCATGGACGGCGTCGTGCTGTCGTTCATCAGCACCACCACCATCTTTGGCACGCCGCTGGACATCACCCTGTCGGAGCTGGCGCTGGAAACCTTCTTCCCGGTGGATGAGGCAACGGCCAATGTGTTGCAGGCGCTTTCCGCCGCGCGGCGCAAGGAAGCGGCGGGCGGCCGGCCCGGCTAGAGCGCTTTCCGATCAGCCGGAATCGGCTGATCGATCAGGATTCGCTCAAAACAAAGAGAACTGGAGCAGTGTGCGATCCAGATTGATCGAAAACTGCTCTAACGCGATCCAGCGCATTGGCGCTGTCGCGCGCCAGGAAGCATCCAGGGAGCCGTTCAGAAACCACGCCGGACAAAAGCACAGAGCCCAACCCGTAACGGATTGGGCTCTGGCCTGACCGGAGTGCCGGGGTCAGTGCTTGGGTCGGTTGCTTACTGGCGCGCCGCGCGGGCGAGCAGCCGCGTCAGGCGGCCGGCGAACGCCCCGGCATCGCTGACCTGGCCGCCGTCAAGGATCGCCGCCTCGTCGAGCAGCAGATGCGCCACGTCGCTGCGGAAGTCCGGATCGTCCGTCGGTAGGGCCGCCAGGGCCTGGGTCAGCGCATGGTGCGGGTTGATTTCCAGCACCGGCTTCGCCGCCTGGTCGAGACGCCCGAAACCGGAAAGCAGCCGCTCCATATGACGGTCATAGCCCCCACCCGGCGCCACCAGGCAGACAACGCTGTCGGTCAGCCGGTTTGAGGCGCGCACATCGGTGACGGCCTCGCCGAGCGTCTCCTTCACGGCGGCGATGAAAGCGGCGACCTCGGGACTGGCGTCGCCGCCCTTCTGCGCTTCCGCATCAACCAGCGGTATGAGATCGAGATCGGCGCCGCCCTGGGTGACGGAGCGGAAGGGTTTGCCCTCGAAGCCTGGCGCGCCCATCACCCAGAAGCTGTCGACCGGATCGGTCAGCAACAGCACCTCGACGCCGCGCGCCCGGTAGCCTTCCAGATGCGGCGAGTTCTCCAGCTTCGCCGCGGCGTCGCCGGTGATGTAATAGATCGCCGTCTGGTTCTCGCGCAGGTTCGCTACATAGTCCTTCAGCGACCGCCAGCTGTCGCCGCCGGCCGTGGTCCTGAAACGGGTGAGGCCGAGCAGCCGTTCCTGGCGGGCGAAGTCCTCGTGCACGCCTTCCTTGATGACCGGACCGAAATTCTCCCAGACCTTTGCGTAGGCGTCCGCGTCGGATTCCGCCAGCTTCTCCAGTTCGGTGAGCGCGCGGCCGGTGACATTCTGGCTGATGGCGCGCAGCACCGGGCTGTTCTGGATCATCTCCCGGGAAAGGTTGAGCGGCAGATCGGCGGAATCGACCACGCCGCGCACGAAGCGCAGATAGCGCGGCAGGATCTCGGCGTCATCGGTGATGAACACGCGCCTGACGTAGAGCTTGACCCGGCCCTTGTGCTCCGGATCGAGCAGGTCGAACGGCCGCGACGACGGGACGAACAGCAGGGCGCTGAACTCGTGGCGACCCTCGGCGCGGTAATGGATCGTCATCGCCGGCTCGTCGAACATGCCGCCGACGGAGCGGTAGAAGTCGGTATATTCGTCCGGCTTTATCTCGTTACGGGAGCGGGTCCAAAGGGCGCTGCCGTCGACGATCTGCTCATCGACCGCTTCATCCGGCTTCGCGGTTTTTCCGGCGTCCGCAGTTCCTTCCGCTCCGTCGTCCTGCGCCCCATCATCTTCCTGGACCGGGCGGGTGAAGTGCAGGGTGACAGGCACCGGCACGTGGCCGGACTGGTCGCGGATATGACGGCGGAGGTTGGCCGGATCCAGCCATTCGTCAGCCCCCTCCATCAGATGCAGCACGACGCGCGCGCCGTGGGCCGGCGCTTCCGTAACGTCAATGGGGCTGACGGTGAACTCGCCCTTGCCGTCGGAAGACCAGCGCGCCGCTGCGTCAGTTCCGGCCTTGCGTGAAATCACCTCGACCTGGTCGGCGACCATGAAGGCGGCGTAGAAGCCGACGCCGAACTGGCCGATGAGATGCGCTTCGCCAGGCGCCGTCGCGGCGCCTTCGCCATTTTCCCGCGCCTTGCCCTGCCCGCTGGCGTCGCCCTGAAGGCCTTCCATGAAGGCGCGGGTGCCGGAGCGGGCGATGGTGCCGAGCGCCTCGGCCATTTCCGCAGCGGTCATGCCGACGCCGTTGTCGGCAACGGTCAAGGTGCGCTGCGCCCGGTCCAGGGTGATGTCGATGCGCATGCCAGAGGCATCGTCGCCCAGCAGTTCAGGACGGGCGATGGCCTCGTAGCGCAGCTTCTCGCAGGCGTCGGCGGCGTTGGAAATCAGCTCGCGCAGGAAGACGCTTTTGTCGGAATAAACCGAGTGCACCATCATGTGCAGCAGCCGCGCGACATCCGCGCCGAACGCCTGTTTCTGACCGATTGTCCCGTCTGCCATCGTCATCTGTTGTCCCTGAATTGTCTGGCGCCGGCCCGGTAGCCAGCGCAAATCCGCCCGCGCCGAACCTGCGTTTTTGTTCCTGCTCCCTGGCGCGCCGCGTCTTCCCGACGCAAGGCGGCGTCCACTTTGCCGGAAAACGCGCGAGCGCGTGGGCGCGCGGTTTGTCACAGTGGCGGAAATGGCCGGGATGGCGCCGCTTTTCAAGACGGTTCTGACGACTCGCCGGGAGGCGCGACAGGCTACCTGTCCTTGCTCCGGGAGCCGAGCAACAAAAAAGCGGGCCATATGGCCCGCTTGATGACGTTCATTACCTGCCCGGTTCAGGGGCATTCCTTGCGCACCCGCTCCATGGCCTGGGTGAAGCCGCGCAGGGAATATTCGTCGGTGAGGCTGTTGCCGCGTTGCGACTGCACCTTCAGCGCCAGCTTGGTTCCGCGCGTCATGGCGGCCACGGTCGGGCCCTCCTGGGAGGCGTCGCGCAGCCAGGCGCTCTCGCCGCGCGTCACCACCGGCTGGCTGGCGCCGTCGATCAGCACTTCGCCGTCCGGCTTGGCGGAGAAGCCAAGGCCCCAGGCGATCTCGTTGCGGACGCCGTCCGCCGGGCGCGCCGAAACGAACACATAGCCTGGATCGCGATTCAGCCCCTTGGGAAGGCGGACCTTGGGGTGGGAGAGGGCGTAGCAAACCTTGCCGCGGCTATTCCTGGAGACGTAAACGCCCCAGTCGCCATAGGTTCCCACTGACTGGCCGCCAGCGGGGGCGGCGGCCTTGGCCGCGGCTTTGCTGCGTCCCTGGGCGTTGGCGTCGGTCGCCAGGCCAGCGACGAGGGTGGTTGAAAGCAGCAAGCCCATGCAGACAAGCGCGCGGCGCAGCAAACGGTCCGGACGAATCATTGAATGATCAAATCCCCTGCGGTGGTGAGCCCGAAGGGCCTCATAAATGACGTGAGGCAACGACCGCGCGGCTGGGACCTGAACGGTCGCTGATGCGAATGTCATGACCATACCCTGTGATCGTTATCAGGGCGTTAGGAACTTTTGTCAGGGACGGACAAAAGACGCAACCTGGCGATGCGGACGCCGCATGCTCCGTCGCCAGGGCGCGCAGCTTCACCGTCTGAAGCGATCCGTCCATTTGCGCCAGCCCCCGCGCGCCTTCCGCCCGGGCCCCTCGTCATCAATCGTTGGCGGCCCGGCAGTGGCTTCGCGATCCGCGAGCGCTTCCTCCGCCTTCTGCCGATGTTCCGGTTTGATGGCCGTTGCCACGGTGGCGAGGGCGAGGGTCAACACGGCGATGTCGTCGGTAAACCCGACGAGCGGCAGGAAATCCGAGATGGCGTCGAGAGGCAGGATGAAATAGCCCAGCGCCCCGAACAGGATCATCCGCACTTTCATCGGGGTCGCCGGATCGCAGGCGCAATAGAAGGCCGCCGCCAGATCGTGGGCGAAAGGCGTATGGCGGGCGATGCGCTTCAGCGCCCGCCAGAAATTGATCCGGACATGCTCTTCACTTGCGTGGGCGCCGGAGTCCTCGCCGCTGGCGGCGCGGCGGATCGCCTGCATTTCCGCCTCGGTGAAGGGTTCTGTCAGCGAACGGGGCATGAAGGATGCGTCTCCCGACAAATTGCCAATTGGCAACGGATAGACCGGAATCTGGTCCCAATAACGCCGATTTCAAGATTTCTTCCATATCTTCCGGGAGATATGGCGCTCAGCCCAGCGGATACGCCGCCTCGACCACATAAGGCCCGCCGCCGACGGAATCGCGTGAGGAATACAATACGAAACGCCGGGCGGTGAAGGAGACGCGCGGGAAGGCGCCGCGCACCGCCAGATAATCAGCGACATCCAGCGGCGACGCGTCGCGCAGGCGCGCCAGCGTAATATGCGGCGAGAACTTGCGTCCCTCCGGCGCCGCTCCGGCCTTGCGGATTTGCCGCTCATGCGCTGCCTGCAATTCCAGCAGCGCCCTGTCAGGCGTGACGCGGGCGACAATGGCGCGGGGGCGTTTGCCGCCGAAAGCATCAAGCCCCTCGATGGTGACTTCCAGCGGATCGCGGTGAATTTCCGCCAGCAGGCCGTAGACGTCGCGGGCAAGCGCATGATCCACGTCGCCAATGAAGCGCAGGGTGATGTGGTAGTTCTCCGGGTCAATCCAGCGCGCGCCATGCAGGCCGCCGCGCGCGCCGGTCAATGCCGCCGCGAGGTCGTCCGGAAGCTCCAGTCCGGTGAACAGTCTTGGCATGGGACCTCCGCGAGGGGCGATGCTCCCTGCAGGCGGGACATCGGCGCATGGCTGGATGAAACGCAACTGTCTGCAGGCCGGCGTTGGCTGGCTCTGCCGTCACAACGGCCGCCGCAGTATCGCAGGCCAGCATCGCGCCTGTCGATTCAGGCGGCGAGGCGGACAGAGAACCGGGACCGGCGGCTTACTGGGGGCGTAGCGACGTCAGGAATTGCTCCACGGTTGGCAGGATCTTGCTGACCATCATCTGGACGCCGACCGGGTTGGGGTGCATGCCATCGGGCAGCAGCAGGTTGCGGTCACCGGCCACGCCGTCGAGGAAGAACGGATACAGCGTCAGGTTGTGACGCTTCGCCAGATCCTGGTAGATGCTTTCGAAATCATCGCTATAGCGGCCGCCAAGGTTTGGAGCCGCCCGCATGCCGGCGAGCAGCACCGGTATGTTGCGCTGCTTCAGCCGGGTGACGATTTTGTCGAGCGCATCGCGCGGAATTGCCGGATCAATGCCGCGCAGCATGTCGTTGGCGCCCAGTTCGACGATGACGCCAGAGGCGTTGTCCGGCACCGACCAGTCAAGCCGCTCCAGGCCGCCGGTTGTGGTGTCGCCGGAAACGCCGGCGTTGACCACCTTCACCTGATGGCCGCGCACCCGCAGGGCTTTTTCCAGCACGGCGGGAAACGCCTTGTCGCCTGGCAGATTGTAGCCGGCGCTGAGGCTGTCGCCGAGCACCACCAGCACCAGTTCCTTTGCCTGGGGCTGCGTCGCTGGCGGTTGGGTTTCGGCTTGGGGCGCCTGCTGGGGCGCGGGCTGGGCAGGGGTGGTTGGCTGCTCCTGCTGCGCGGGGGCGGGCGCCTGTTGCGCGGGAGCCGGCGTGTCAGACGCTGCGCCCTGGGCAAAGGCGGGGCTGGCCGGCGTTAACGCCATCGTGGCCAGCGCCAGGGCGCATGCGGCCGCCGCGAACCGGAGTCCGGCGCGCCCTGACCAGACGCTTCCTGACCTGGTGGCGGGCTGGCCAACGTCAGCCTGCGGGGTCCCAGCCTGCGGGGTCTTGGGGGCGCTGGTGCGATGGGCGGGCCGTGACATGCGGGAAATCTCCGTGGCGGGCAGGCGTTGCGGACGGGAGGGCGTAACCATCCGGCGCAGCAGGGGTGGCGCCGGAACCGGGTGACCCCATATGAGGCTGATTGCGTCAGACACCAGAGCTCTTGCAGCAAAAGCCGTTCCTGTGACGGCGCGGCTTGTGGTTGCCTCTTTTCTGTTTTGTCCCTGGAATTGCGGCAAATCTGAAGAGGGCGGGTTTTTGCGCGGCCCTGCCCAGGGCTGCGCAAAGCGGGCCTGACGCGACGTGACGGCAACTGGATTGGACCTGAAGCATGACGCAGCCCGCAGATCGCGAATCGACTCAAGATATGGCGGTGGCGTTGACAGATTTACAACTGTCGCTGGGCGCCGGCGCGGCGCGGGTTCATATCCTGAAAGGCATTTCGCTCAACATCCGCCGGGGCGAGATCGTCGGCCTCGTTGGTCCCTCCGGATCAGGAAAATCCACGCTGCTGATGACGCTGGCCGGGCTTGAGCGGCCTGACAGCGGCCGCGTTGTCGTCGCCGGCCAGGACCTCACCCGCCATGGCGAGGATGATCTGGCGCGGTTTCGTGGCCGCAATGTCGGCATCGTCTTCCAGTCCTTCCATCTCGTGCCGACCATGACGGCGCTGGAAAACGTCGCCCTGCCGCTGGAGCTGGCTGGCGAGGCCGACGCCTTTTCGCGCGCCGCCGCCGAACTTGCCGCTGTCGGCCTGGCCGACCGGGGCGGTCATTATCCGGCGCAACTGTCTGGCGGCGAACAGCAGCGCGTGGCGGTGGCGCGCGCCATCGTCGCCAATCCGCCCCTGCTGGTGGCGGATGAGCCAACGGGCAATCTCGATGAGGCCACCGGCGCAAGCATTGTCGAACTTCTGTTTTCCCTGCGCCGCGAACGCGGATCGACGCTGGTGATTGTCACCCATGACAACAATCTGGCCGCGCGCTGCGACCGGGTGATCCGCATCCGCTCGGGGCGGATCGACGGCGATCTGACGGTTGCGGCGGAAACCGCGGCATGAGCGCCGGCGTTGCTGGCGGCCGGCGCGCCGCATTGCCGTTGACCCTGCGCCTGGCGCTGCGTGAACTGCGCGGCGGACTGCGCGGATTTGGGGTGTTTCTGGGCTGCATCATTCTGGGCGTCGCCGCCATCGCCGCTGTTTCCAGCATCTCGCGTAGCCTGACCGAGGGGCTGGCGCGCGAGGGGCGGGCGATTCTTGGCGGCGATCTTGCCATCAGTTTCGTCCAGCGCGAGCCGGACGCCCGTGAAACCGCCTATATCAAGGCCCTGGGCGCCAACGCCGTCACGGCCAATCTGCGCGCCATGGCCCGGGTCGACGGAGCAGATGGCGACGCCGGCTCGGCCGCCATGGTCGAACTGAAGGCGGTTGAGAACCCCTATCCGCTGGTTGGCAAGCTGGAGCTGGAGCCGGCGCTGCCTCTGGGCGAGGCGCTGGCCGTGCGCGACGGCGCGCCTGGCGCTGTCGCGGAGCCCGCCCTGTTCGCCCGTCTTGGCGTGAAAGTTGGCGACCGGATATTGATCGGCGACAAGCCTGTCGAACTGCGCGCCAGCCTGGTCAGCGAACCGGACAAGCTTGGCGGCGGCTATGGCTTTGGCCCGCGCCTGATGGTCAGCACGGACGCCCTGCGCGCCAGCGGCCTGATCCAGCCAGGCAGCCTGGTGCGCTGGACCCGCCAGGTGGCGCTGCCCATGGGAGCCAACGACGACGCGGCCCTGAAGGCGGTGCAGGCGAAGCTGGAGGCAGATTGGGGCAAGGCCGGGTGGCAGGTGCGCTCCCGCCAGGCGGCGGCGCCCGAATTCGAGCGCAATATCGAGCGTTTCACCCAGTTTCTGTCGCTGGTGGGGCTGACGGCCCTGCTGGTGGGCGGCGTCGGCGTCGCCAACGCCACGCGCGGCTTTGTTGACCGGCAGCGGCGCAGCATCGCCACCATGAAGAGCCTTGGCGCTTCTGGCAGGCGCATCGTCGCCATCTATCTGACCCAGGTGATGCTGGTGGCGCTGGCTGGCGTCATCATTGGCCTGATGGTCGGGGCGATCGCGCCGTTCGCCGCCGTGGCGCTGGCCGGCGATCTGCTGCCGGTTCCGATCATTCCCACCCTGGCCTGGCGCGAGCTGGCGCTGGCGGCGGTCTATGGCCTGCTGACGGCGTTCGTTTTCGCCATCGGGCCGCTGGGGCGGGCGCGCGATGTGCCGGTGTCCGGCCTGTTTCGCGACATGGCTGACGCGGACCGGCGCTGGCCGCGCCTGGTTTATTTGCTGGCGATGGCGGCGGGCCTCGCGGTTCTCGTGGCGGTCGCCGTTGGCTTTTCCTATGACCGGCGCATTGCCATTGCTTTCGTCGTTGCCGCCTTTCTGACCTTTTTGATGCTGCGCGTGGTGGCGATGGGGCTAATGGCAGCGGCGCGCCGCCTGCCGCGCCCGCGCCACGCGCCGGCCCGGCTGGCGCTGGCCAATATCCACCGCGCCGGCGCGCTGACGCCGTCGCTGGTGCTGTCGGTCGGCCTCGGCGTGACCCTGCTGGTGGCTTTGGCCCTGGTGCAGACCAATATCCGCGACCAGCTGACCCGGTCGGTTCCCGGCACGGCGCCGGATTTCTATTTCGTCGATATTCCCTCGGCCCAGGCCGACGCCTTTTCCGCGATGATTGACCGTCTCGCTCCTGGCGGCCGTTTTGAGCGCGTGCCGATGATGCGCGGCCGCATCGTCTCCATCAACGGCGTGCCGGCGGAGAAGATCAATGCGCCGCAGGACGTGGCGTGGGTGCTGGACGGCGATCGCGGCGTCACCTTCTCGGATAATCCGCCGGAGGGATCGCGCATCGCATCGGGCGCCTGGTGGCCGGCGGACTACAGCGGCCAGCCGCTGGTGTCGCTGGACCAGCGCATCGCCAAGGGACTTGGCGTGGAAGTGGGCGGCGAACTGGTGGTCAATGTGCTCGGGCGTGAAATCCGGGCGCGGGTCGCCAGCCTGCGGGCGATCGAATGGCGCTCGCTCGGCATCAATTTCGTCATGATCTTCTCACCCAACACCTTTCGCGGCGCGCCGCACACGGCGCTGGCGACCCTGCGCATGGCGCCGGATGCGCCGGCCGGAGCCGCCGATCCGGTGGTGCGCGAGGCGGCGAAGGCGTTTCCGATGGTGGCGTCGCTGCGGGTGCGCGAGGCGCTCAACGCCATCGACGAGATCGTCGGCAAGCTGTCCTGGGCTGTGGCTGGCGCGAGCCTGATCTCGCTGGCGGCAAGCGTGCTGGTGCTGGCCGGGGCGCTGGCGGCGGGGCAGCGGGCGCGCCTCTACGACGCGGTGATCCTGAAAACCCTGGGCGCGACGCGCGGCCGGCTGCTGCTGGCCTATGCGCTCGAATACGGCGGGCTGGCGGTGATGACCAGCGTCTTTGGCCTCGCGGCCGGCGCGGCGGCGGGGTGGTTCATCGTCACCAAACCGATGCGTCTCGAATTCCTGTTCAGCTGGCCGGAGCCGATGATGGCGATCGTCATCGCCATTGTCGTGACAGTCGCGCTTGGCCTTGCCGGGACCTGGCGGGTGCTCGGCCAGTCTCCGGCGCAAAGGCTGCGGGCGAACTGACGCGGAAACCCATCCGCCCCGACTGGTTTCGGGGCGGATGGCCCGCCGTCGCCAGCTCCAGTTGGCGCATTAACGCATGAACGGGTTTTCACTTGTATTATGCGCGCCGAGCAACCATGTTTTGGTGACGGTGCAACTGCCGGCCCCTGTGGGCTGAAGCATGCGCGCCATGAGACGTTGTGAGGGTTTAATGTCAAACTGGAACCGCGGCGCCCCTGAGCTGAACCAGGGGTATGCCCAGACCGGGACTGTAGAGCTCGATCAGGGCCTGCGGTCCTACATGCTCGGTGTCTACAACAACATGGTGGTTGGCCTGGCCATCACCGGCCTTGTCGCCATCGGCGCGTATATGCTGGCGGTTACGAACGACGCGTCGCAGGCTGCGGCGCGGGCCGGCAACATCATGCTGACCAGCGTGGGTTACGCGCTGTTCGCCAGCCCGCTGAAGTGGGTGGTGATCCTTGCGCCCCTCGCCTTCGTGTTCTTCCTGAGCGCCCGCATGGAGCGCATGCAGGCGTCGACGGCCCGCGTGCTGTTCTTCGCCTTCGCGGCGATCATGGGCCTGTCGCTGTCGTCGATTTTCCTCGTCTACACGCATGCCTCGATCGCCCGGGTGTTCTTCATCACGGCGGCGGCGTTCGGTGGTCTGAGCCTCTATGGCTACACCACGAAGCGTGACCTGTCGGCGTTCGGCACCTTCCTGGTGATGGGCCTGATCGGCGTGGTGATCGCCTCGCTGGTCAACCTGTTCCTGCAGTCGTCGGCCTTCCAGTTCGCCATCTCGCTGGTCGGCGTGCTGGTGTTCTCCGGTCTGACCGCCTGGGACACCCAGCGCATCAAGGAGATGTACTACGAGGCTGACGGTTATGAGACCGCCGCCAAGAAGTCGATCCTCGGCGCTCTGATGCTGTATCTCGACTTCATCAACCTGTTCACGATGCTGCTGCAGCTGTTCGGCTCGCGCAACAACTGATCCGGTTGAGACGACAGGTCCGGTATGGACCGCAAAGTGGAAGGCCCCGTTCGCGGGGCCTTTTTCGTATCTGCTGTGCTGGCCGTCTGTCGGAAAAAGCTGCCTCCACTTTTCGTGGAGACAATGCATCGCGAACAGGGCCGGGGCGAACCGCATCCCGCTCCAGCGGCGGCGTCTGGAGCCTCTGTCCTGCGTGAATTCTGGTCGATCAGACGATTCCGTCTGACCGGAAAGCACGCTAGCCGCGCACGAGGCGCAGGGGCTTGTCGATCACCGCGAGCACCCGGGGGAGGTCGTTGCCGCGTTTCAGGATGAGCCCCGCCGCCGAAACCACGCTCCAGGCGCCCTGCCTGCGTTCGAGACGCGGCTGCTTTTCGATGCGGTACAGGGGGGCTTCCGACGTTCGCCGGAACACCGAGAAGATGGCCCGGTCCTTGTGAAAGTCGATGGCGTAATCGCGCCATTCGCCTTCGGCCACGCGCCGGCCATAAAGGTTGAGCAGCGCGTTCAGTTCGCGGCGATCGAAGCTGACCCGGGCAGGGATGGGGGCTTGGGCTGGCGCTGGCTGGGCTGGCGCTGGCTGGGAAGGGGAAGAGGGGGAAGGGGCAGCTGCCCGTGGGGGCTGGACGGCGGCCCGGGAAGGCGGGGCGCTGATGGCGACCACGTCGCCGGACGGCAGGCGCCCGGCCTGCTCATCTTCTGCCGGTTGCTCGGAAGTCATCATGTCGGTCGCTATCCTCCTGGATGCAGAGCGCAAGACCGATGTGTTGCTTTACCAGTCTGAAGCCAATTGGCTCTGAGGTAAATGGCGGCTGCGCCAGCCATGAGACGGGGGATGGCCTGCGCCGCGAGGCAATTGTCCGGGATTGTTGCCCGCGCAAGGGCAGGGATTGTTGTGCTGTGGAAATCGCCGCGTGCATTTCCGATTTCCGGACCCGGACGTCGCTGGCATGAGGCTGAATTTGTATTGTCGCTGTATTGGGAATGATTATTTGTTGTGCAAACACCAATCATTGTGTAGGTTTATTATACTTGTCGGTGTTCAAGAAATTGTTATTGAAAAATCACGATATCGACATCGCCATGCCTTGCGGTTGCCGCAAAGTCACGTCAATAATCTCTTCGTTGTTCCGGCAGTCTGACGCTGTTTCGCCGGGTTTATCAGCCCCCCAGCCCCACCGGCGGATGGCTGGTTGGGCTGCCGGACAACAAAAAGAAACAGGGCCGGTCTGACCGGCCCTGTTTCTTTTTGCGTTCAGGCTCCCGTATCGGGATCCGCGGCCTGGCGGGCCGACAGCCGTCACAGGCTGCCATGCCGGCTGCCTGTGATGGCGTCGTCCTGTCCTCAGGAGAGGCGCTGCATCTCGGCGATGATGGCGTCGCCCATCTCGCTGGTCGAGACGGCGTTGGCGCCCTGGCCGGCGATGTCGCGGGTGCGCAGGCCCGCGCCCAGCACGTTGGCAATGGCCAGGTCCAGCTTGTCGGCTGCTTCGCCGAGGCCGAAGGAATAGCGCAGCGCCATGCCCAGCGAGCCGATCATGGCGATCGGATTGGCCATGCCCTTGCCGGCGATGTCTGGCGCCGAGCCGTGCACCGGCTCATACAGCGCCTTGCGCTTGCCAGTCACCGGATCTTCCGCGCCCAGCGAGGCCGACGGCAGCATGCCGAGCGAACCGGTCAGCATGGCGGCGACGTCGGACAGGATGTCGCCGAACAGGTTGTCGGTGACGATCACGTCGTACTGCTTCGGGTTGCGCACCAGCTGCATGGCGCAATTGTCGGCCAGCACGTGCTCCAGCGCCGCGCCGGCGAACTCCTCGCGGTGCACGCGGCTCACCACCTCATGCCACAACACGCCGGTGCGCATGACGTTGCGCTTCTCGGCCGAGGCAACGCGGTTGTTGCGTTTCGCCGCCAGATCGAAGGCGACGCGGGCGATGCGCTCCACCTCATGGGTGGTGTAGAGCTGGGTGTCGACGGCGCGCTTCTCGCCGTTCTCCAGGGTGACGATTTCCTTCGGCTCGCCGAAATAGACGCCGCCGGTCAGCTCGCGCACGATCATGATGTCGAGGCCTTCGACCAGCTCGCGCTTCAGCGAGGATGCCTCGGCGAGCGCCGGATAGCAGATGGCCGGGCGCAGGTTGGCGAACAGGCCGAGGTCCTTGCGCAGACGCAGCAGGCCGGCTTCCGGGCGCACTTCGTAGGGCACAGAATCCCACTTGGGGCCGCCAACGGCGCCGAACAGCACCGCGTCGGCGGCCTGGGCGCGCGCCATGGCTTCCTCGGTGATCGACACGCCATGGGCGTCATAGGCGGAGCCTCCGACCAGGTCTTTCTCGATTTCGAATTTCGCCACGCCAGCCTGGTCGAGCCAGCGCACCAGCTTTTCGACTTCGACGTTGACTTCGGGGCCGATGCCGTCGCCGGGGAGCAGGAGAAGATTGAAGGATGCCATGGACGCCTCACAGAGATTGTTCGCGTCCGGGTTTAGGCGCGGCGGCGGCCCGGTGGCAAGTTTTCTGTGGGCTCAGCCCCGGTCGCGTAGGGCCGTTACTTCGATCTCGACCTTCATTTCCGGTTCGATGAGGCCGGAGACGACGAGCACCGTGGCGGCGGGGCGAATCCCGGCCAGCACCGCGCCGCAGACGTCCAGCACGGCGCGGGCGTCGTCGCGGCTGGTGACGTAATACGTGGCCCGCACGATGTCCTCCAGGGCAAAGCCGCCCTGCCGCAAGGTTTCCGAAATGGTCGCCCACGCGTTGCGCGCCTGTTCCGCCGCGTCCTTGGGCAAGGTCATCGTCGCGTAATCATAGCCGGTGGTTCCGGCCACAAAGGCAAAAGGCCCGTCGATGACGAGCCTTGAATATCCCCATGCGCTCTCAAAGGGCGAGCCGGTGGAGATGCGCTGGCGGGATCGGGCCCCGCCAGCATTGTCGTCGTCGGCGCTCAGTTGCCGCCCTCAATCAGGCGGCGGGCGATGACCTGGGCCTGGATTTCAGCGGCGCCCTCGAAGATCGACAGGATGCGGGCGTCGCAGAGCAGGCGGCTCACGGTGTACTCCAGCGCGAAGCCGTTGCCGCCGTGGATCTGCAGGGCGTTGTCGGCGTTCGACCAGGCGATGCGGGCGGCCAGCAGCTTGGCCATGCCGGCCTCCAGGTCGCAGCGCTTGCCTTCGTCCTTGGCGCGGCCAGCGAAATAGGTGAGCTGGCGGGCGATCATCAGTTCCGCCGCCATCATCGCCAGCTTGTCGGAGACGCGCGGGAAGCTGATGATCGGCCTGGCGAACTGGATGCGCTCCTGGGCATAGCGCAGGCCAACTTCCAGCGCCGCCTGGGCGACGCCGACGGCGCGGGCCGCCGTCTGGATGCGGGCTGACTCGAAGGTCTGCATGAGCTGGCGGAAACCTTCGCCCTCGACGCCGCCGAGCAGGTTCTCGCCCTTCACCTCGAAGCCGTCGAACGCCAGTTCAAACTCCTTCATGCCGCGGTAGCCGAGCACCTCGATCTCACCACCGGTCATGCCGTCGGCGGGGAAGGGGTTGGCGTCGTCGCCGCGGGGCTTCTCGGCCAGCAGCAGCGACAGGCCGCGATAGCCTGCCACGTCAGGCTTCGTGCGCACCAGCATGGTCATCACGTCGGCGCGGACCGGGTGGGTGATCCAGGTCTTGTTGCCGTAAACCTTCCACACAGCCGCGTCCCCTTCGCCCTCCTTCACGGCGCGGGTGCGCAGCGAGGCGAGGTCGGAGCCGGTGTTCGGCTCGGTAAACACGGCGGTCGGCAGGATCTCGCCCGAGGCGATCTTCGGCAGCCAGTACTGCTTCTGCGCGTCGGTGCCGCCGCCCAGGATCAGCTCGGCGGCGATCTCGGAACGGGTGCCGAGTGAGCCGACGCCGATATAGGCGCGCGACAGTTCTTCGGAAACCACGCACATGGAGACCTTGGACAGGCCCATGCCGCCATATTCTTCCGGAATGGTCAGGCCGAACACGCCGAGGCTGGCCATGCCGGCGACCACGTCGAGCGGAATGTACTCATTCTTCAGGTGCCACTGATGGGCGTAGGGAACCACTTCGGCGTCGGCGAAGCGCTTCATTTCCGAGCGAATGGCTTCCAGCGTCTCGTCGAGGCCGGTGGCGCCGATGCTGGAGCCGCCATCCATGTCCTTCATCAGTTCGACGAGGCGCAGGCGGGTGGCCGGGGTGTTGCCGGCGGCGACCAGTTCCTCAACCGCAGCGCTGCGGTGGCTGGCGACCGTGCCGGCGTCAACGCCCAGATCGGCGAGGCGGACCATCTCGTTCTGGCTGATCGGGATGCCGCCGAAAATCTGCGCCGTGTATTCGCCGGCGGCGATGGCCAGCAGCAGCTGCTCCACTTCGCCGAACTTGCCGTCATCGGCGAGGCGCTGGGCCCAGCCGGCGGCCTCGCGCACGCCGGTGACATAGGTGGCGAGCCAGGACAGGCCGTGGGCGGCGTGCTGCTCGGCGTCGATCCGCGCGGCGGAGACCTTGCCGTTCTCGGAAACGCGGGCGCGCACCGCCGAGGTGGCGGCGGCCTGCAACGCCTCCAGATCGCCGGAAACCCGGCTGACCAGGGAAATGAGGTCGGAGGCGGCGGGAAGGGTGGCGGTCGCCACTTGGCTCATGACGCAGTTTCCTTGTTACGCGACGGTCCGGTCGGGGGCGTCGCGGTGCTGTATCCTGACAGGGCCGGCGCGGGCCGGCCGTGAAGCAATCCGGGTTGTCCGCCGCACCGCTGCGGGCGCTGGCGGCCCATCTGACGGGAACCGATTCCGGAGGTCACATTGCGCCGGAGGGCGCGCGGGTGACAATCCGGCAAAAGTCACAACAGAACCGGTTGTTGGCGGCACAATAAACAAGCTGTCTGTGCAGGCAACGCCGTTGTGACGGCGAAATCCAGGCAAATGGGAGCAAAGATGCGCGCTATGCAGGCGGCGTCGGGCCCGGCGGAGGCCGCCGCGCGCGCGGCGCGCGGTTGGCCAGCCAGACGCCCGCCACGGCGATGACCATGCCCAGGATCTGCAGCGGCGTCAGCGTTTCGCCGAAAACCAGCCAGGTCATGGCGGCGGCGGTGACGGGCACCAGATAGAACAGCGCCGACATGGCTGAAACCTGCATGCGCCGCAGCAGCCACAGCATCAGCAGGATGCCGGCCGCCGAGGTGCCGAGCACCGACCAGGCCATGGCGATCCACAATTCGGCGGCGCCGTCGAAATGCAGGTCTTCAACCAGCAGCGCCAGCGGCGTCACCAGCACGAAGGCGGCGAGGAACTGGATAGTGACGTTGACCTTGAGGTCGCCGGTCTGGCCGGTTTTCTTCTGCCAGAGCGTCCCGATGGAAATGGCCACCAGGCCGCAGCCGGCGACGAAGATCGCGGCGGGCGGCAGGGCGTCGTCGCCGGCAATGCGCGGCGCCAGCACCATGCCGGCGCCGACCAGCCCCGCGCCCAGACCCGCCCAGGCCCGCGCCGTCACGCGCTCGCCGAGGAACGGGCCGGCGAGCAGGCCAGTGAGCACCGGCTGCAGGGCGAGAATCAGCGCGCAGACGCCAGCCGGCAGGCCGTGCCGGACGCTCCAGAACACGGCGCTGAGCATGACGCCCTGCAATAGCGCGCCGGCGATGGCGATGTCGCGCCATTCCCGCACCGAAGCTGGCCACGGCGCGCGCGCCGCGACGGCGAGCACGCCCATGACCAGAGCCGTGGCGGCGAAACGGATGGAGAGAAAGGTCAGCGGCTCGGCGTGCGGGGCGGCGTAGCGGGCGACGATGTAACCGCTGGCGAGAATGACGACCAGAGCGGCGCCCGCAAGGCGGACAGCCGGAGCGGAATGAGGCATGGGAACGGCGTTTCCGGATGTGGCAGCCGCAGCAGCGCGGCCGGCTGCTGCGTCAGGCCAGAGCAAGGCGCGCCTGATTTTCCGCGTAGCGCGCGGCTTCGTGAAAATTCCGGCGACGTTATTGATTCAGGGCTTCCAGGAGAGGCAGGAGGTTGCCGCGTGCGGAGAGCCGGTTATGGCCCCGCCAGCGCAGCAAACTCTGATCCCGGCGCAACAGTGGTGGGATTTTTTGCGCTCAAAAGCAATCGCCGCGACGCATGAGGACCATGCGCCAGATGGGGTGGGCCAGGAAACCGGCGGGCGGGGTTGCCTTTTGGGCCGCCCCGCGTTGTGCTTCGTGCGGGCGCATGGGTGGCGCGGGCGCAGGATCGGCGCCTGGAGCAGAATCCGTTTATCCTGAACCGGAATTGGCTTCATGTTATCCAGGTGGACGCGCAGTCCTGTCGCGGGCGGCCGCCGCCCTGTTTCAGGAAACGCTTCAGGCAATCAGGGGGCAGTCATCATCGCGATCTACCGGGTGTTCAGCGTCGCCATCAACCGCTTCCTGGAGCACGACGGCTGGGCGCTTGCCAGCCATATCGCCATGTCGGCGCTGATGGCGCTGTTTCCATTCATGATCGTTATCGCTTCGCTGGCGAGCATGATTGGCGCCGCCGATCTGGCCAATCGCGCCGCGACGCTGCTGTTCGAGGTCTGGCCGGCGGACATCGCCGCGCCGCTGGCCAGCGAAATCCGCAAGGTGCTGACGGTGACGCGCGGCGATGCGCTGACCGTCGGCGCGCTGTTCGCCGTCTACTTCGCCTCCAACGGCATTGAGGCGCTGCGCATCGGGCTCAACCGCGCCTATGGGGCGGTGGAATGGCGGTCCTGGTACTGGACCCGGCTGGAATCCATCCTGTTCGTGCTGGTGAGCGCGGCGGCGCTGATGATCTTCGCCGTGCTGGTGGTGCTGTGGCCGGTGCTTTGGCAGGCGGTGATGGCGTGGGCTCCGGCGCTGGAGGCGCAGTTGCAACCGCTGCGCTTCCTCGTCGGCGTGGTCCGCTACGTGGTGACCGGCGCGGTGATGTTCGTGGTGCTGACGGCGGCGCACATGCTGATCGCCGCCGGCCGGCGCAGCTTTCGCCAGGTGATGCCGGGCGTGGCTCTGACCATCATCGCATGGTTCGTCGGCGGCGCGATTTTCGGGGCCTATATCGCCGACTTTGGCCAGCGCGGCTATGTCACCACTTACGCGGGGCTCGCCTCGGTCGCCATCGCGCTGGTGTTCCTTTACGTGCTGGGCGCGCTCTTTTTGCTCGGCGGCGAGGTCAACGCGGCGCTGATCGATTACGCGGAGGAGAGTGACTGAGGAATTGGGGGCGCGCATAAAAAAACCGGCCGCCAGGGCCGGTTTTTCTGTGTCGCTCAGACGTCCCGCCCTGGAGCGCTCCCGCATGGCCTGCCGCCTGTCCTGGAGCGATTTCGGGCCAGCGATGTCCGCCTTGTCGGGCCTCAGCCGCCCTTGCTGGCCTCGATAACGTCGTCGAGGTTGCGCAGGCCGGTGCGCGGCGCGTTGACCAGCACGGCCATGTTGCCAGGCGCATGGCGGTTCTGCCACATCTTCATGTGGGCGTCCGGAATGTCATTCCACTTGAAGACCTCGGACATGCAGGGGTCGATGCGGCGGTCAATGACGAACTGGTTCGCCGCGGAGGCCTGCTTGAGGTGGGCGAAGTGCGAGCCCTGGATGCGCTTCTGCCGCATCCAGACGTAGCGGGCGTCGAAGGTGATGTTGAAGCCGGACGTGCCGGCGCAGAACACCACCATGCCGCCGCGCTTCGCCACCAGGGCCGAGACCGGGAAAGTCGCCTCGCCCGGGTGCTCGAAAACGATATCGACGTCCTTTTTGCCGGTGATGTCCCAGATGGCCTTGCCGAAGGCGCGGGCGTTCTTGGTCCAGGTGTTGAACTCGGGCGAGTTCACCTTGGGCATCTGGCCCCAGCAGTCGAAGTCCTTGCGGTTGATGACGCCCTTGGCGCCGAGCTGCATGACGTAATCGCGCTTCGATTCATCCGAAATCACGCCAATGGCGTTGGCGCCGGAAGCGGCGCAGAGCTGCACGCCGAACACGCCGAGGCCGCCCGAGGCGCCCCAGACCAGCACGTTGTCGCCAGGCTTGATGGTGTGCGGCGCATGGCCGAACAGCATGCGGTAGGCGGTGGCCAGCGTCAGAGTGTAGCAGGCGGCCTCCTCCCAGGTGAGGTGGCGCGGCTTTTCCATGAGCTGGCGCGACTGCACGCGGCAGAACTGGGCAAAAGAGCCGTCCGGCGTCTCATAGCCCCAGATGCGCTGGGAGGAGGAGAACATCGGGTCGCCGCCGTTGCATTCCTCGTCGTCGCCGTCGTCCTGGTTGCAGTGCACCACGACCTCGTCGCCGACCTTCCAGCGCTTCACCTTGCTGCCGACCGCCCAGACGACGCCAGAGGCGTCAGAGCCGGCGATATGGAAAGGCTGCTTGTGGGCGTCCAGCACTGAGATCGGCTCGCCGAGTGCGGCCCAGACGCCGTTATAGTTGACGCCGGCGGCCATCACATAGATCAGCACCTCGTCCTCGCCCACCGTCCAGGTCGGCACGGTTTCCAGCAGCATGGCGGTGTCTGGCGGGCCGTGGCGTTCCTTGCGCACCACCCACGCCGTCATGTTGGCTGGCACATGGCCGAGCGGCGGCACCTCGCCCATGCGGTACAGATCCTTCTGCTCTCCACTGGACGACTTCTGAACGGCGGTCATGATGATGTTCCACTCCATGGCCCGTACGGAAGGGCTATGATAACGGGCGGGCGGCGTTCCGGTAGGGCCGGATCGTGCTCCGCCTTGCTGATTGCGGCGTTCGCCCGCTGTCAGACGGAGGCGGCCGCGTATAAACAAAGCTCAGGCGCGCCAGCTCCAGGCGGGGCGCGACATCCGGCGCGACAGGCGGCCAGATAGCGTTTCGCTTCCGGAACCGCAGACCGCGCCAGTCTCCGAGATATAGACATGGCGACGGGAGCCCGGAAGTTGGCCAAAAGTTTGATGCGCTTCCGTTGCGCGCCCGGCAGACGTTTCGACATCTTCGGGCTAGATTGGCGTTTCATGCAACAGCTCCCGCGTGGGGCGCAGTTTTTTGTCCGTCGCTGACGCCGAGGCGCAAGGCGGCCGGACCCTATGAGTGAGTGGCTTGATGAGCGCACAGGACAGCACCGCAGCAGGCGCCAACGCCGGCCCGACGGTCGCACGCGACAAACCCTGGATCTTCCGCACCTACGCTGGCCACTCAACGGCGGTTGAGTCCAACCGCCTGTACCGCAGCAACCTCGCCAAGGGCCAGACCGGCCTCTCGGTCGCCTTCGACCTGCCGACCCAGACCGGCTACGATCCTGATCACGAACTGGCGCGCGGCGAGGTTGGCAAGGTGGGCGTGCCGGTGTCGCATATCGGCGACATGCGGGCGCTGTTCGACGGCATCCCGCTCGAGACCATGAACACCTCGATGACCATCAACGCCACGGCGGCCTGGCTGCTGGCGCTGTACATCGCCGTGGCCGACGAGCAGGGCGCGCCGCGCTCCGCCCTCACCGGCACGACGCAGAACGACATCATCAAGGAATATCTGTCGCGCGGCACCTACGTGTTCCCGCCGGCGCCATCCATGCGCCTGATCAAGGACGTGGCGCTGTTCACCACCCGCGAGGTTCCCAAGTGGAACCCGATGAACGTCTGCTCCTACCATCTGCAGGAAGCCGGCGCGACGCCGGTGCAGGAACTCTCCTACGCACTCGCCACCGCCATCGCGGTGCTCGACACGGTGAAGGCCTCCGGCGAGGTGGATGAAGCCGGTTTCGGCAAGGTGGTGGCGCGCATCTCGTTCTTTGTGAACGCCGGCCTGCGCTTCATCACCGAAATGTGCAAGATGCGGGCCTTCGTCGAATTGTGGGACGAAATCTGCACCGAGCGCTACGGCATCACCGACGCCCGCCAGAAACTGTTTCGCTACGGCGTGCAGGTGAACTCGCTGGGCCTCACCGAGCCGCAGCCGGAGAACAACGTCTACCGCATCCTGATCGAGATGCTGGCGGTGGTGCTGTCGAAGAACGCCCGCGCCCGCGCCGTGCAGTTGCCGGCGTGGAACGAGGCGCTGGGCCTGCCGCGCGCCTGGGACCAGCAATGGTCGATCCGCATGCAGCAGATCATGGCCTATGAGACCGATCTGCTCGACTACGGCGATATTTTCGACGGCTCTATCGAGATCACCCGCAAGGTGGAGGACCTGAAGGCGGCGGCGCGCGCCGAACTGGCCCGCATCGACGCCATGGGCGGCGCCATCGTCGCCGTCGAGAACGGCGTGATGAAGCGCGCCCTGGTGGAGTCCAATGCCCGCCGGCTGGCGTCCATCGAGGACGGTTCGCTGGTGGTCGTTGGCGTCAACCGCTGGATGGAGAGTGAGCCGTCGCCGCTGACCGCCGGCGAGGGGGCCATCCTGACCGTTCCCGAGACGGTGGAAATGGAGGCGGTGAGCAAGATCCGCGCCTGGCGCGCCGGCCGCGATCAGGCGGCGGTGGATGCGGCGCTGGCCGATCTCGCCGCCGCGGCGCGCGAGGGCCGCAATGTCATGGAGCCGTCGATCGTCTGCGCCCGCGTCGGCGTGACCACCGGCGAATGGGGCCAGACCCTGCGCGACATCTTCGGTGAATACCGCGCGCCGACCGGCGTCACCATCGAGACGAAGTCCCCGGAGATCGAGCGCGAGGTGCGGCTGCTGGTCGCCGATCTCGCCGACCGCATCGGCGCGGCTCCGCGCATCGTCGTTGGCAAGCCTGGCCTTGACGGCCATTCCAACGGCGCCGAGCAGGTGGCGCTGCGCGCCCGCGACGTCGGCATGGACGTAACCTATGAGGGCATCCGCCAGACGCCGACCGAGATTGTCCGCCGGGCCCGCGAGACCAACGCCCACGTCATCGGCCTGTCGATCCTCTCCGGCTCGCACGTGCCGCTGGTTCGCGAGGTGAAGGCGAAGCTGCGCGCCGAGGGGCTGGATCACATTCCGGTGGTGGTCGGCGGCATCGTGCCGCCCGAGGACGAGCTGGTGCTGAAGAATATCGGCGTCGCCGCGGTCTACACTCCCAAGGACTATGCCCTCGACGAAGTGATGAAGGGCATCGTCCATGTGGTCCAGCGGTCGCTGGACAACCAGGACAAGGCTGGCGCGGCGCAGTAGTGCGCGGCAGGTCAAGGCCGGATCAAACGACTGGCCGCCCCGTGGGCGGCCAGTCCGAATAAAAAAAGCGCCCTTTCGGGCGCTTTTTTGCGTTCTCGCGGGGCTGAAAGCTCAGGCCTTCAGCTTCTTGCCGCGCTCAATGGCCTCGGCGATGTAACGGTGAGCCTCTTCAGCGTCGCCCCAGCCGCTCAGCTTGACCCACTTGCCGGCTTCAAGATCCTTGTAGTGCAGGAAGAAGTGCTCGATCTGCTTCCAGGTGATCTCGGGCAGGTCGGTGTAGTTCTGCACGCTTTCGTAGCGACGCGTCAGCTTGGTGGACGGCACGGCGATGATCTTCTCGTCGCCGCCGCCATCGTCTTCCATCTTCAGCACGCCGATCGGGCGGCAGTTCATCATGGCGCCTGGCACGATCGGGCGGGTGTTGGCCACCAGAACGTCGATCGGATCGCCATCCTCGGACAGGGTGTGGGGCACGAAGCCGTAGTTCCCCGGATAGCGCATCGGGGTGTACAGGAAGCGATCCACGGTCAGGATCTGCGCATCCTTGTCCATTTCGTACTTGATTGGCTCGCCGCCGAGCGGAACCTCAATGATGACATTGATGTCGTGGGGCGGATTCTTGCCGATCGAAATCGCGTCAAGGCGCATGGGAGTCTTCCGGTAAAAGCCGTGAATGGATTGCAGGACGGTTTGTCCCGTGAACGGCGTCTGTTTAGGTCCGATCGGCCGCAACAACAAGTGAGACAGAGGTTTTTTTCGTCCGGGAGCAGAACACGGCGCAACTGGCCTCCGGACAGGGCGCGCTTAACTGAATGTCCAGGCGCTGGCGGGGAAATCCACGCCGCCAATGCGAAAGTCGGCGTGGGTATGGCGCGCCCCGCCAAGGCCGGCGTAAAACTGGCTGCCGCGCGTGTTGGCGTCGAGGCACCAGATCACCGTTGAGCCGAGCGAGCGGCCGGACAGATCGCGCCGGGCCGCGCGAAACAGCCGGCGGCCAAGGCCGAGCCCCTGACAAACCGGATCCAGATACAGGGCGTCGATCTCGCCGCGCTGCGGCAGGGAAAGCATGCGGTTGGGGCCATAGATGACATAGCCGCCGACCTGATCGCCGACCTCCAGAACCAACATCTGGCGACTGCCGGGTTCATTGCCCCGCGTGGCGTTCTGCCGCCACCAGTCAGGCCCGCGCCGGGTGATCATCCGCTCCAGCGCGACGCCGGGCAGCATGCCCTGATACGCTTCACGCCAGGCAGCATCATGCACGATTGAAAGACCCTCGGCATCGGAGAGTCTGGCGCGACGGATGCTGATGACAAGTTCACGCATAAAGAGAGCGTATGTAACAGCTCCAGGATCGACAAGCTGGGCTGTGCTGACGAAAGCGTGAAGCGGGCAAGAATGTATGTCTGTCGATGTCTTTGGGGCCATTTCAGGGAAAAATGGACCCCACTTTCGCGAAAAGAACGGCGCGAATGGCCGGAGCCTGCATCAGGCCGCGAAATTCGCGCGTTCGGCGCACGCGGTTCCGGCGGGGGCCTCAGGCGAGGCAGCCGGCGCCATGGGGGCGCAGCCTTTGCCGGAGCCGCTTTGGATTGGCGCGACTGTCTGTTAAACAGCGCCGCCCGGCGGGCGGGTATTCTTGACCAGGAAGGCAGATGGGGTTCGGTCGACCACTGAAGGATGAAGAGCGCTATGCGCGGCGCATGGCGCGGATCGCCCGCTGGGACAGGCCCGTGGGCGGGACGTGGGATCGCATGCGCGCGTGGACCAACATGCTGCTGGTGGACCACGGCGTGTTTCGCGTCGCTTATCTCAACCTGTTCCGGGTGACGCCCGAGTTCTGGCGCGCCGCCCAGCCGACGCCCACTCAGATCGGCCGGCTGGCGAAACAGGGTCTGCGCACCATCGTCAATCTGCGCGGCGGGCGCGAATACGGCTCATGGCCGCTCGAGCGCGAGGCTTGCGAGCGCCACGGGGTGACGCTGACCGAATTCGTGGTGCGCTCGCGGGAAGCGCCGGACCGCGAAACCATTCATGCGGCGAAGCGTTTCTTCGAGACGCTGGAATATCCTGCGCTGGTGCATTGCAAATCCGGCGCCGACCGGGCCGGCATGATGTCGGCGCTGTATCTGGTCCTGCACGAAAAGCTGCCGGTGCGTGAGGCGATGCGGCAACTGTCCTGGCGTTATGGCCATTTCCGTTTTGCCCGCACCGGCGTGCTGGACGCTTTCTTCGACGCCTATCTGCGCGAGGGCGAGGCCAACGGCGTCGACTTTCTGACCTGGGTGGACACCATTTATGATCCGGAGGCGGTCAAGCGCAACTTCCGGCCGGGTTTGCTCTCTGACCTGGTGGTCGACCGCATTATCCGCCGCGAGTAACGGCCTCGCCGGCCCCGGTTGCGATGGCGGGACCATCGTCGACCAGTTGCATGCGGCTGAGGCGGGCATAGACGCCGCCGGCTTCGACCAGGACGGCGTGGGTCCCGGTCTCGATGATCTGCCCGTGGTCCATCACCACGATCTGGTCCGCTTCCCGCACCGTGGCGAGACGGTGGGCGATGACGAGGGTCGTGCGCCCCCGCATCAGCCGGGCCAAAGCAGTCTGCACGATCTGCTCGCTCTCGGCGTCGAGGGCGCTGGTGGCCTCGTCCAGCAGCAGGATTGGGGCGTCCTTGAGAATGGCGCGGGCCAGCGAAATCCGCTGGCGCTCGCCGCCAGACAGGCGCGAGCCGCCATGGCCGACGCGGGTCGCGTATCCTTCCGGCAGGCGGCTGATGAAGCCGTGCGCCGCCGCCGCTTCCGCCGCCGCCTGGATTTCGGCGTCGGTGGCGTCAGGCCGGCCGAAGGCAATGTTGGCGCGCACGCTGTCGTCGAACAGCACCACGTCCTGGCTGACCACGGCGATCTGGCGACGCAATGATTGCAGCGTCACCGCGCGCACGTCGGCGCCGTCAATGCGCACGGCGCCTTCCGTTACATCGTAAAGGCGGGGAACCAGCGCCATCAGCGTCGATTTGCCCGAGCCGGAGCGGCCGACCAGCGCGGTCACCGATCCGCCCGGAACGCTGAGAGTGACGTCGCGCAGCGCCGTCGCCTCATCATGGTAGCGAAAGCTGACGCGGTCGAAAGAGATGGCGCCGGCGCTGACCTGGAGGTCCATGGCGCCGGGCTGCTCGACGATGGTCGGGCTCCGGTCCATGATGGCGTAATAGCGCTTCAGCGCCGCCATGGCCTCCTGGACGATGGCGTTGAGGTTGCCGATGGAGCGCATCGGCTGGGCGGCGAGCAGCAGCGCCGTGACGAAGCCGGTGAATTCGCCAACGGTGCTCTCGCCGCGCGAAATGCGCAGGCCGATCAGCACCAGCACGCCGGCCACGGCGACGCCGCCGCCGACTTCCAGCAGCGGATCGAGGCGGCCGCGCGCGTTGGCCGCTTTCATCTTCAGCTTGCGCACCTCGTCAAACGCCTGCCAGGCGCGCTGCTTGAGATAGCCCTCGAGGCTGAAGGTCTTGGCGACCCGGGCGCCTGAGAGGCTTTCCGACACCAGGCCGGCCATGGCGCCGATCTGCTCCTGGGTGGAATTGGCTACCCGGCGCAGCTTTTTGCCGATGCGGCCGATGGGGATGGCGGCGAAGGGCACGACCAGGGCGGCGGCGATGGTCAGCACCGGATCGATCCACAGCATGGCGCACACGAGCGCGATGATCTGGGCGACGTCGCGCAGGAAGACGGTGGAGATCCGCGTCAGCGCCTCCTTGATGAAGGCGAAATCGGTGGTGAAGCGCTGGGTGAGGGCGGCGGGGCTTTCCTCGCCCAGTTGCGCCAGATCGGCGTCGATCAGATGGGCGTACAGCTCGGTCTGCATGTCCGCTTCGACCTGGGTCACCACCTTGTTGGTCAGCACGCTCTGCGCCAGCAGCGAGAAGCCGCGCACCGAGGTGACGGCGATGACGAATAGCGGCGCATACAGGATGGCCTGCGTGTCCTTGTTGGTGAAGGCGTCGAACGCGTGCTTGATCAGCACCGGATAGAGGCCGGTGGCTCCGGCGACGAGGCCAATGCACAACAGCACCACGGCGAGCATGCGCCAGTGCGCGCGCATCTGGCTTTGCCAGAGACGGCGAATGGTGGCGATGGTGTCGCCGCTCAGGTCAAGGGCGGCGCTGCGCTTGGGCTTGCTCATGCGGCGCTGGCTATCACGCGGGGGGATCGCCGGCAATTCGGCGCCAAAGCAACAGATCGCGGCTAAATTTGTCCGCGCTGGCCCGCCACGCCGCCAGCCCGCGACCGGGTGGGGGCAGCCCAAGGGGCAGCGCAAGGCGAAAACTGGCCTCCCGGAAGGGATTCGAACCCCTGACCTACGGTTTAGGAAACCGTTGCTCTATCCTGCTGAGCTACCGGGAGCCCCACATGGCCGCAGTGCGGGCGGGCATGTAAGATACGGCGGATCATATAGCGCGGACGCGAGCCGCCGTCACGTCCGCTCGTGGGTTTTTCCAGAATGCAGTGGGCGTGGCCGGTTTGCTGGCCGGTTTTCCGGCCGGCGTGCTTCAGCCAGATGGTCTGGAGGGGATATGGCGTCGTCATGCGCGATGGCCGGGCGGATGGCGATTGCGGCGGCCGCGGCGGTTTCGCTCCAGACAGGCCTCTTGCAGCGGATCCTGTGGGGCCTTTGCGGGCTTGTGCTGCTGGGCGCTCCTGTCTGGGCTGGCGATGGCGGCGCCTGCCGGTCCGCGCCCGATGACGTCCGGTTTCCGGTGGCCGGCGTCACGGCGCGGGGGGAACTGTTGCTGGCCAGCGGCGAGGTCGCGCGGCTGGCCTGGCTGGATACGCCGGAGGCTTTTGCGCCGGCGCGCAAGGCGGCGCTTGATGGGCTGCTCGGCGGCGCCTCCGCTGCTCCGCCTGAAATCCGGGCGCGTAATGGCGGCGCCCGCGACCGGTGGGGCGCGTCCGGCGTGGTCGCTGACGTCGACCTTCAGGGCCGGTGCGTCAATGTTCAGGCGTGGCTGCTGGCGCGGGGGCTGGCGCGGCTGCGACCCGAGGCAGCCAACGAGCCGGCGCCAGCGGAACTGCAGGCCTGGCGGGAGGCGGAGAGGGCCGCCGAAACGGCGAAACTTGCGCTATGGGGCGAACCGGCCTATGCGCCGCTGCCAGCCGCGCAGCCGGGAGCCATTCTCCGGCAGGAAGGGCGGTTCGTGATTGTCGAGGGCCAGGTGGCGAGCGTTAACGAACAGACCGGTCAGACCTGGCTGAATTTCGGTTCACAATGGTCTGAAGACATGACCGTCTCGGCGCCGGCGCGAATCTGGCGTATGGTTAAGAGGAGCGGGTTAACGGTCGCCCGGCTGCAGGGCGGTCTGGTCCGCGTCAGGGGTATTGTTGAGAGCAGGGGCGGTCCACTGATCGAGCTTGCCTCGCCCGCCGAGCTGGAAGTCGCAGAAACGGGAAGTCGCCCTTGACGAGACGAGCGCTGTGTTTCCCCGGCTTCACGCGATGCGTCGTGAGCGTTCCGGCGATCGCGCTGCTGCTTGCCGGGTGCGTGTCGGCGGACCCGGACGCGATCGCCAGCCTGAAGGTTCCTGACAGCGCCCCCCGGGTCACCGGCGTTGAGCGCGCTGTTGAGCGCGAGCAGCAGCGGCTGGCGGCCTCGCTGGGCGGCCGCTATCGCTGGGCGCCGATGGACAGCTTGCTGAACCGGGTGGTTGAGCGCATCGCCAGGGTGACGGGGCGACCGGCCAACGCCTATGGCGTCGAGATTCTGAATTCGCCCACGATCAACGCGTTCGCCCTGCCCAATGGCAAGGTGTATGTCACCCGTGGTCTGCTTGAGCTGGCGCGGGATGAAGGCGAGGTGGCGGCTGTGCTCGCCCACGAGATCGCCCATGTGACGCTGGAGCACGCCAGGGCGCGCGCCGAGCTGGCGCAGCGCTCGGCCCTGGTGACGCGCGTGGTGGCCGACGTGCTCAATGACCCCAACGCCAGCCGCGTGGCCAAGAGTGAAGGCCGGGTGACCCTTGCGCGGTTCTCGCGCGCCCAGGAGCTGGAGGCGGACCGGATCGGCGTCAATGTCATCGCTCGCGCGGGCTATGACCCTTACAGCGCGGCGCGCTTCCTGGTGGCGCTGGATCGCCATGCGAAGCTGCGGAGCGGTAATGGCGGCAAGGCCGTCGACTTCCTGTCGTCCCACCCATCGACGCCGGAGCGCGTCGCCGCGGCAATCTCCGTGGCGCGTGAAACGGGCGCCAGTGAAACCACCGCCGGCGCGGCGGAGGACTACGCCGGCGCCATCAACGGCATGCTTTATGGTGATGACGCAGCGGCTGGCGTGGTGCGCGGGCGCATGTTCGCCAGCCCCCGTCTCGCCGTGACGTTCGTCGCGCCGGAAGGCTTCCAGCTGGAGGCGTCGGCGGAAGCCGTCATCGGGCTGGCGCATGGCGGCTCGGCCGGGGCATTGCGCTTCGACCATATCAGCGACGTCGGCGAATCCCTGGAGTCCTTTATCGCCTCCGGATGGATTGATGGCCTCGCGGCGCGGAACATCCGCGCGCTCGAGGGCGGGGCCGCGCCAATGGTGGTCGCCGAAGCCCAGGGCAAGGACTGGATGTTCCTGCTCGGCGCCGTTCGCATCGACAATGTCACCTATCGCCTGCTGTACGCCACGCGGTCGCCGGGCGCGCAGGAGCAGGCCAGGTTCGAGGAAAGCCTCCGCAGCATCCGCAGGCTGACGGCGGAAGAGGCGCGCTCCGTCGCGCCGCTGCGCATCCGCATTGTCACGGCGCGGCCGGAAGACACCCAGCAAAGCCTCGCCGCGCGCATGCAGGGCGTCGACAATCCCCTGGCGCGCTTCGCCGCCATCAATGGGTTGCGCGAGGGCGAAGCGCCCGTTCCCGGCTATTCCTACAAGATTGTCGACTAGCGGCTGTCCGGCAGGTGGAAGCGCCGGTCGATCAGGCGTTGCGCAACGCCGGCGCCGTGAGCCGTCACCGGCTCCGCTGCCCGCAAACGGCGTGGGGGGCGGTTTCTCCCCGTTGTTCGCGGTTTCTGGCGCGTCGCCGTGCTGGAAGACGCAGCCGCGCGGGGAAATGAAATCGCCCGGGTCAGCCGGTGGCGGGGCCGGGTGGAGGCGGGAATGGCCGGCGGTCGGGCGGCGAATTACGGCAGCCTGATTTCCAGACCTGATTTTCAGACATGGCCAGTGCGTTTTGGCATCAAAAAAACGCCCCCGCTCGCGGAGAGCGGGGGCGCCAATATGATCGGTTTGCGGCAGTTCGCGCCATCGGGCGCGCTGTCCGCAATGCCAGCCGCTATCAGGCGGCCTCTTCCTGCACATCCTCATCCTCTGAGGTCGCCGCCGCCGCATCGGCCTTGCCAGCGCCGCGCGGGCTCTTGGCGAGGGCTTCCTCGACCAGCTTGCGGCCTTCGGTGTCGGTGATGCGATTGACCGCGGCAAGCTCGGAAATCACGCGCTCCAGCGCCGCCTCATAAAGCTGGCGCTCGCTGTAGGACTGTTCCGGCTGGGCGTCCGAGCGGTGCAGGTCGCGAACGACTTCGGCGATGCTGACGAGGTCGCCGGAATTGATCTTCGCTTCGTATTCCTGCGCCCGGCGCGACCACATGGTGCGCTTGACGCGGGCGCGGCCGGTAAGGGTCACGAGCGCCTTCGACACCACTTCGCCGTCCGCCAGCTTGCGCATGCCGACGCCCGCCGCCTTCGAGGTCGGAACCCTGAGGGTCATCTTGTCCTTGTCAAAGCTGATGACAAACAGCTCCAGCTTGAAACCGGCGACCTCCTGCTCCTCAATCGCAAGGATGTGGCCAACCCCGTGCGAGGGGTAGACAATGGCCTCTCCAGTCTTGAAACCAAGCTTGTTAGCTGTTTTCTTTGCAGTCATGATTCGGAAAGCCTCCTGATCACGGTCCATTGGGACGTGGTCGTCGACGTCAGGGCGGACAATCGCCATTGCCACGCGGGTTCGAGACAAGAGCTGAACCTGCGCGCTACAAGGTGCTCGCAAAACATTCCCACCTGCGGCGTCAACTCAATTGAGGCCACAAACAGGAAATCATTTGCATGGTGCTTGGATGCGCTATTGCGCCATCTTCATGGGGCAACGGCCATTCAGCACATTGCATATCACAAATTTGCAAAGAATCAAAGCATTCGGCTGACGTCATGCGCGCCGGACGCATGTCTGCGTCCGGTTGCCGGGGGCATCCTGCCGTCAGGGCAGGGGCTGCCCACGGTCAGCCTTGCGTGATTTGTCCGGTGCGGCCGGCGGCTGGTTCCGAAAAGCCCTTGAGGCAACCGGGCGCGCACCCGCGCGATTCCGCAAGCGACGGGTTGCGGCGGCGGGTTGACCAAACGTCACCCCCCCGACGCGCGCTAGCGTCGGGCGGATCCAGTCGTCCTGTGAAGTCGCTTTGGCTCAGTCGCCTTCGCCCGGCTCCTGCGACAGCAGGGCCAGCTTGCCCGGCTTGCCGTCCCACTCCTTGGCGTCCGGCGGCGCGTCGCGCTTGCGGGTGATGTTGGGCCAGGAGACAGACAGGTCGGTGTTCAGCTTCAGCCAGTCCTCAAGGCCCGGTTCGGTGTCGGGTTTGATGGCTTCGGCCGGGCATTCGGGTTCACAGACGCCGCAGTCAATACATTCGTCCGGATTGATGACGAGGAAGTTTTCGCCCTCATAGAAACAGTCAACGGGGCAGACCTCGACGCAGTCCGTATACTTGCACTTGATGCAGTTCTCAGTGACGACGTATGTCATCGCGACCTCGTATCGGCCCTGGCGGACGACGCCAGAGGCATTCCTGGAGCGTTTTCCAGGCGGGATCGGCGATCCTCGCTTGCGGACAACGCATCAATGGCGGGAGCCCGGTCCGTCCTGACCTGAATTCCGCCTGACCGCCAGCCCCTGGGGGCGGCATTCCTGTAAAGCACGTCCATGCGGCGGCGGTCCACGCGCCGGCCACGCGCCGCGCTTCCCCCGGCTGCCCGGACGATGCTGAAATAATCTGCGGCGCCGCGATACTCAACCAGGAATGTTGATTAAGTTAATTCACATTTCCTGGCTGGTTGAACTGGCGCCGCCGGGACCTGGGGCGTTTTCCTGGTCGTTGGGGTCCGATGCCCCCTCCGTGGCCACGTCCCGCCAGCAAAGCGCCGCCTCGGGGGCCGGTCCGCGTCGCTGCGGCAGGGCCAGAACACGCGCCACGCGCACCCCTTGCGGCAGGTTCAGGGTCAATACGTCGCCGAGCTTCACACTCTTGCCTGGCGCATCAACGCGGGCGCCGTTGAGCCGGACCCTGCCATCGGTGACCAGCGCAACCGCCAGGGGCCTGGAGCGCGCCATGCGCGCAAACCAGATCCATTTGTCGATGCGTTGCCGGTCTGGGGTTTCGGTCATCCGCTCAGATGTCCCTGCGCCTGGGCGCAATGCGACGTGCAGACGAAACGGCTCGTGGCCGCAACGGCTTCCTGAACCGGTCGGGAGACACAGGGCATTCTGGACCGGAGCCTGACGCGCCTGGTTCAGGCGAAGCAGTGTCCGCTTCGCCTGAACATGCGCCGACGGATCAGGGTTTCTTGTCGCCGGACTGCATCCGCTCCTTCAGCGCCAGCAGCTTGGCGAAGGGCGAATCCGGGTCTGGCTGCTTTTCCGCCCGCTGTGGCTTGCGATCGCCGCGCTGGTCGCCCCGCGCCTCGTGACGGTTGTCCTGACGCCCCTGCCCCTCATGCCGGGGACGTGGGCGGCCACCTTCCTGGCCCGGCGTGAAGCCGCCGCGAAAACCGCCCTTGCGCCGGTCGTCGCCGCCACGGCGTCCGCCGCCTTCACCGGCGTCTGCCTGGCCCTGGCCACCCTGACGCTGACCGCCGCGATAACCGCCGCGCTCACCGTCCTGCTGGCCCGCGTGCTGGCTAGCTTGCTGCCCGCCCTGGCCGCCGCGTCCGCGTCCGCCGCGACCGGCGTTGTCACGCCCGCCGCGACCATGGCGATGATGCTGGTGACGCTGGGGCCGCCAGATGTCGAGCAGCGTCGGCCCGGCGTCTTCTGCAGCCGCCTCTTCCGTTGCTGCGGCTTCCGCTACGGTCTCTGTTGCCGCGACAGATTCCGCTGCGGGCTCCCCTGCCTGCGGCGCGGCAACATCGTCCGCCGTCGCTTCAGCCGCCGGAGTTTCGACGGGCGCTTCGGCCGCGACGGCCGGCGCCATGACTTCCGCCGTTTCCGCAGCCGGGTCCGCCGGCGCTTCCATCGCTGCTTCGGCCGGCGCGTCGCTCGCGGCAGCCGCTTCGGCAGTAGCGGTTTCTTCCGCCGCAGCCTCGCCCGTCACGGCTTCCGCTGGCGCGGTGGCGGCGCGGGGAACCAGCGGCACGGTGATGGCCGGGCCCTCGCGCTGCTCCGAAGCATAGTTCAGCGAGCGCAGGATCGAGGCGAAATCGTCGCCGGCGCAGCCAACGAGCGAGGTCATGGCGACGGTGACGACGAAACCGTCGCCATCAGCGGCGCCAGCCGGGGGCTCGCCGGGCGTCACGCCCGGGCGGTAGGTCACCGCCGGACGGATCAGGTCGGCCAGTCGCTCCAGGATGTCGACGCGCACGGCGCGGGCGCCGCAGACGCGGAAGCCGGCCGCGCGATACAGGTCGCGGCTGATTTCCGGGTCGAGCACGATCGAGGTGCGGCCAGAGGCGGCGAGATGCGGCAGCTCGTCCAGCCCCTTCGTTTCGGCGGCGCCATGCTTGAGGACCCAGAGCTGCACGGCGAGCGCGCGCGGGGCCGGCTTCAGCAGCGCCGGAAGGTAGATGTGGTAGGCGCCGAAGCGCAGGCCATATTTGCGCAACTGGGCGCGGCCGTTCTGGTCCAGCGCCTTGACGTCCTGCGCCACTTTGGCGCGCTCCAGCACGCCCAGCGCCTCGACCACCTGGAAGGCGACGCCGCGGGCAAGGCCTTCGATGTCGGTTGCTTCCTCAAGCGCGGTCAGTGCGCCGAGCAGTTTGGCGATGTGCGATTTGACCCAGAGATCGACGCGCGCCTGCGCTTTCTCGCGCGCTTCGCCGGCCAGCATGTCGTCGGCCAGCAGGATGGCGCGCGGCTCCAGCAGCTTTTCGCCGGGGGCCAGCTTCGCGACAATGTCGCCCAGCCAGCGCAGCGAGCCGTCGTTGGACAGCACAAACGCTTCGTCCACCGCCATCGACACCCGTTCGGCCCGGGCTTCAAGCTCGGGGCCGAGCGATTTTTGCGCGGCGGCGCGCAAGGCGCGGGCTTCCGATCCATCCGCCTGCGGGTCAGGGACGAAATGAAGGCCGCGGAGATTGCCCACGTGCTGCCCTTCGACGCTGACTTCGCCCGTGGGCGTGACTACTGCTTCCATATGCGCGTTCTCTCTGAGGCGCCGCATCAGCACGCTTGTGCGCCGGTCCACGAAACGGCTGGCGAGCCGCTCGTGCAATGCATCCGAAAGTTTGTCCTCTACCTGACGGGCGCGCTCCTGCCAATGCTCAGGATCGGCCAGCCAGTCGGGGCGGTTGGCGACATACGTCCAGGTGCGGACCTGGGCGATGCGCGCTGACAGGGCGTCGATGTCCCCATCGGTGCGGTCAACAGCGGCTATTTGCCGGCCGAACCAGGTTTCATCAAGGCTGCCGTGGCGCATCAGAGCACGAAATATCGTGCTGACAAGGTCTGCATGGGCGTGTGGCGAGACTTTTCTGTAATCCGGCGTCTGACAGACGTCCCACAGACGGGCGATATGCTGGGGGTGGCGCACCAGGCCGGTCACTTCGACGTCGCCAGCCAGCGCCTCCAGCACCGCCATGTCGTCGGCGGTCTGGGCGCGCGTCAGGCCTTCTTCATTTGGCGTCGCGGCCAGCGAGGCCAGCAGCCCCCGGATGGAGCGGAAATTCAGGCTGGCGTTGCGCCACTGCAGCACGCGCAGCGGGTCGAAACGGTGTTCCTCGATGGCTTCGGCCAGTTCCGGCTCGAACGCCGGGCAGCGGCCCGTCGTGCCGAAGGTTCCGTCGCGCATGTAGCGGCCGGCGCGCCCGGCGATCTGGCCAAACTCGGACGGATTCAGCCGGCGGAAGCCAAAACCGTCGAATTTGCGGTCGCTGGCGAAGGCGACGTGATGCAGGTCGAGATTGAGCCCCATGCCGATGGCGTCGGTGGCGACCAGATAATCCACCTCGCCCGACTGGAACATCGCCACCTGGGCGTTGCGGGTGCGTGGCGACAGGGCGCCCAGCACCACGGCCGCGCCGCCTTTCTGGCGGCGGATCAACTCGGCGACCGCATAAACCTCCTCCACCGAGAAGGCGACGATGGCGGAGCGCGGCGGCAGGCGGGTGATTTTCTTGCCGCCGGCGAACATCAGCGTCGACAGGCGGGGGCGGGTGACGATCTCCGCCCCCGGCAGCAGCTTCTGGATCAGCGGCTTCATGGTCAGGGCGCCGATGATCAGCGTCTCGTCGCGGCCGCGCATGTTGAGCAGCCGGTCGGTGAACACATGGCCGCGACCAAAATCCGCCGCCAGCTGAATTTCATCGATGGCGCAGAAGGCGACGGAGATGTCGCGCGGCATCGCTTCAATGGTGCAGATCCAGTAGCGCGGCCGCGGCGGCTTGATCTTTTCTTCGCCGGTGATCAGGGCGACATGGGCCGCGCCAACTTTCTCGACCACGCGCTGGTAGACCTCGCGCGCCAGCAGCCGCAGCGGCAGGCCGATCATGCCCTCGCCGTGGGCCACGAGACGCTCGATGGCCAGATGGGTCTTGCCGGTGTTGGTCGGCCCGAGAATGGCGGTGACGCCGCGGGCGCGTTCGCCGGGCGGCAGGGTCCCCCGGGCGGAAGAAGGGCGATTGCTCATTGGATGGCCGGCGCGCCGGAGCCCTGCCGGAAAGCGAACGCCGCTTCCCGGAAAGGCGCAGGACCGGATGGCCGGAGCTGACCGTGATGCTCCGGCATGGTCGGCGCTTTTTGTGTTGCGGGACGGCGCCTCCCGGTGGAAGGCGCCTGATGCTCCCTATATGGGCATGCCGCAGCGGTTTGTCAGAACCTTGCGGGCCAGCTTGCCGCTCAGGCGGCGCGGAACGCCTGAAGCGTCCCGCAATCCCCTGTCGCGTGGGCCATGCCGCGTCCGTCGTGGCGACGTCCGCCTGGCCGCGTCAGCCCTGGCGGGCGGCGATGGCGTCGGCGACGGCGACGACGCGCTTGCCCATCTCGGCGTGCAGGATCTCCACCATCTTGCCGTCCACGGACAGGACGCCCTTGCCGGCGTTCTCCGGCAGCTGGAAGGCGGCGATGATCTTGCGGGCCCACTCCACCTCGGCGGCCGGCGGCGCGAAGATCTCGTTGGCCGGCTCGACCTGCGTCGGGTGAATCAGGGTCTTGCCGTCAAAGCCGAAATCGCGGCCCTGTTCGCACTCGGCGCGGAAGCCGTCCATGTCGGAGATGTTGTTGTAAACGCCGTCAAGAATGTCGAGGCCTTCGGCGCGGGCGGCGGTGAGAGCCAGAGACAGCCACGGCAGCATTGGCGCGCGGCCGGGCACGAAGCGCGCGCGGGTTTCCTTGGCCAGGTCGTTGGTGCCCATGACAAAGCAGGCGAGGCGGGTGGATTTGTCGCGGGCCGCGGCGGCGATGCGGGCGATGTCGAGCATGGCGGCCGGGGTTTCGACCATGGCCCAGACGCGGATGGCGTCGGGGGCGTTGGCCAGCAGTTTGCCGACTTCCAGCAGGGTTTCCGGGTTGGATACCTTCGGAATCAGGATGCCGTCAGGATTGGCGGCGGCGGCGGCCAGAATGTCGTCGCGGCCCCAGGGGGTGTCGAGCCCGTTGGCGCGGATGATGACCTCGCGCGGCCCGTAGCCGCCAGCTTTCACGGCGCCGCAGACCTGCTCGCGGGCATTGAGCTTGGCGTCCGGCGCGACGGCGTCTTCCAGATCGAGAATCAGGGCGTCGGCCGGCAGGGTTTTCGCCTTCTCCAGCGCGCGGGCGTTCGAGCCCGGCATGTAAAGAACGCTGCGGCGGGGGCGAATGGCGGTCATCAGGAGCTCCTGGAATGTGTGGTCGTCTGTCCTGTCCGGAACAGTTCATGTTGCCGGAGGTGTTTGTGCCGGATTTGCGCAATTTCGCAAGCCTGGACCCCGATTCATTCATTCTGGATCGCGTGTGCGTCGCCTTTCCGGCGCCTTCGCCGGCTGTTGCGCCGGCAAATTCCACATTTTTCCATGGTGCATAAAATGATTGCGTGCAAGGCTTTGCGGGAGCAAACGGTGTTGCAATCCGTCTGCGGGGCGCCAGTTGCGCGCGCAGTCAGGCGCGCGACTGCATGCGCGCCTGACTGCGCGCCGCGCCGCTCCGGGACACTGTCCCCCATGACATGGAGCGCCCATGGCCAGAGAAGCTGTCACCAACGCATTCCCCACCCGTCTGACGGAGGGATACAAGGCGTTCCTGAACGAGCGCTTTCCCAGCGAACGCAACCGGTTCCAGATTCTGGCCGAGCGCGGACAGAGCCCCGAGACGCTGATCATCGGCTGCTGCGACAGCCGCGTGTCGCCTGAAGTGATTTTTGACGCCAGCCCGGGCGAGCTGTTCGTGGTCCGCAACGTGGCCAATCTGGTGCCGCCCTACGAGACCGGCGGCGACTTCCATGGCACCTCGGCGGCGCTGGAATTCGCCGTGCAGGCGCTGAAGGTGAAGCACATTGTCGTGCTGGGCCACCAGATGTGCGGCGGCATCAAGGCGTTCGCCAACCATGCCGATCCGCTGTCGCCGGGCGACTTCATTGGCAAATGGATGGCGCAGATCCAGCCGGCGGCCGACGCGCTCGGCGCCCAGGCCCGCACGGGGGCGGATTACATCACCCGGCTGGAGTTCGCGGCGATCGAACTGTCGCTGCGCAATTTGCTGACCTTCCCCTGCGTGCGCATTCTGGCGGAGCGCAACCAGATCGCCCTGCACGGCGCTTACTTCGGCGTGGCCGATGGCGTGCTGCGGGTGCGCAATCCGCAAACCGGGGAATTCGAGCCGGCGGTGGAAGGTCTGGAGGCGCTGGGCCGGATGGCGCCGCGCTGCGACTGAAGCGGTCGCCGCCGCATGGCGGCCGGCCAGGAAAGCAGGGCAACCCGCGCGTTCGCGCTGAACCGGCGGGTTGTCCTGAAGCGCCGCCGGAAAATGAAAACGCCGCCCGGTTGGGCGGCGTTGTCGTTTGGGGGGCGGAAATCAGGCCGCCTTCTTCTTCGGCGTCAGCAGCTTGCGGTTGATCAGCGCCTCGGCGATCTGCACGGCGTTGAGCGCCGCGCCCTTGCGCAGGTTGTCCGCGACCACCCACATGGCCAGCCCGTTCTCAACGGTCGAATCCTCGCGGATGCGCGAGATATAGGTGGCGTCCTCGCCCGCCGCCTCGTGCGGGGTGATGTAGCCGCCAGGCTCGTGCTTGTCGATGACGAGGCAACCCGGCGCATTGCGCAGGATCTCCCGCGCCTCATCGGCGGTAATGGGGTTCTCGAACTCGATGTTCACGGATTCCGAATGGGAGATGAACACGGGCACGCGCACGGCCGTTGCGGTGAGCCTGATCTTCGGATCGAGGATCTTCTTGGTCTCGACCACCATCTTCCACTCTTCCTTGGTGAAGCCGTCTTCCATGAAGACGTCGATCTGCGGAATGAGGTTGAAGGCGATGCGCTTGGGGAACTTCGTGGTCTTCAGTTCGCCAGCGGTGAAAATCGAACGCGTCTGGTTGAACAGCTCGTCCATGGCGTCCTTGCCGGCGCCGGACACCGACTGGTAGGTCGAGACGACGACGCGCCTGATGGTCGCCTTGTCGTGCAGCGGCTTCAGCGCCACGACAAGCTGGGCGGTCGAGCAGTTCGGGTTGGCGATGATGTTCTTCTTGCCGAAGCCGCGCACGGCGTCGCCGTTCACTTCCGGCACCACCAGCGGCACGTCCGGATCCATGCGGAAGGCGGAGGAGTTGTCGATGACGACGACGCCCTGGGCGCCCAGCTTCGGCGACCATTCCTTCGACACGTCGCCGCCAGCGGACATCAGGCAGATGTCGACATCGGAGAAGTCGTAGGTGGCGAGATCCTTCACCTTCAGGGTGCGGTCGCCGTAGGAGACCTCCTGGCCGAGGCTGCGGCGCGAAGCCAGTGGCACGACCTCGTCCGCCGGGAAGGCCCGGTCGGCAAGGATCTGCAGCATCTCACGCCCGACGTTGCCGGTGGCGCCGGCGATGGCAACCTTGTAACCCATCGTGATGTTCCTTTCCGCCTCAGAGCCGGTTGGAAGACAGTTCCGTTTCAGAGTTCCTGACGGGGTTGTCCGCGCATATGGGAAGCAGGCGCCAGACAAACCACGTCTGGAGCGTTTCCGTTCGCATGATGAAAGTGCGGAAACGCCCGTATTCCTGATCTGACGCAATTCCGGCCCAGCCGGGGTTCATGGAATTGCCGTCAGCCTCCGCACCGGCCGCGCCGGTCGTCCACACGCCGTCCTCACCCGTCGGAGGACGCGGGAGAGGGCGCGATTCAGGGTTTCGCCGTTTTTATCCGGAGAGTGGCCGGGGACAGGCTGGTGGACGCGGCGGCGGTCGCCGTCCCCAGCGATGCGCCGTTCGCCAGATTTCCAGTGAACCTGAGCGGAAGCATGTCAAACGTCCCGTGCGCCGCACCTGTCGCGGCCGGCTTCCACAAGCACATGACTGGCGTTGTTGTCAATATTTCCGTGAACAACGCCGTTCCATCGCCCGTCGCGTCCCGGCGTGAAGCTGACGTTAACCGGACCAGGCGCACTGCTTGCGCCGGTAACGGTCTGCTCACGGTCCTGGCGCCATGATGCGATCTTCCACCCTTTGATGCGGAGCCGGCTGCATGATGACCGGCCCCGGATAGACCATGCGCGGCGGCGACCGCGCTCCAGGGATGTCGTCTCCATGAATCGCATCGGAAAGCTGGCGCGCGCAGGATTGACCGGAAGCAGGCGGGCCGCCGGCCCGCGCCGCGCCGCGCCGGCGCTGGATAACGCTCCAGCCCGCAAGGGCTCCTGGCGCGGCGTTGCTGCGCTTTCCGTCGTGCTGCTCGGTGGTTTTGCCGCTTTTGCCATGATGCCCGGCGATGAACGACCGGAGACGCCGGCTCCGGCTGCTGCTGCGGATGCGGAAAATCAGCAGGCGAGTTCCCAGGTCGGGAATGCCGGGGCCGCGAACGCCCAGACAGCCAGCGTTGCCGACGCCAGAGCTCCGGAAGCCAAAACCCCGGAAGCCGGCGGCCAGACGGCCCAGCCGGAAAAATCACCAGCGGCTGGTTGGGTCGCGGCCAGTGAGGAACAGCCGGCGTTTCGTCTCGCGCCGCTGCCACAATTGCCTGGCACCGCAACGCTCAGGGGGCTGATGGCCACGGCCGGCATGGTCGAGGGCGTGCGCCACGCCTCCGGCGGCGGCCGCGACGATGCGCTGATCATTGGCGATCCGGGGCAGGCGGGGCCACTGCTGCGCCTGTCGCTGTACCGGCCAGGCTCCGAGCCACAGCCCGGCGGTTCGTTCTTCGTCGACGTGGCGCGCCGGGCTGGCGAGACCGGCATGTGGGTGGAGCGCTTCGCGCCATTGCCGGCGCTGGAGACCCGGCTGGGGCCGGTTGACATCGCCGTGGCGCGCCTTGGCGGTCCATCTGGCGCCCGCAGCTGCGTGACGTTCAAACAAATGCGCGCCCAGCCCGATCTGCGTCTCAGCGGGTGGGTCTGCCTCGACGGCGCCGCGCCGCCGGCGCCAGAGGCCGCAGCCTGCATCATTGACGCTGTCCGCTGGCAGCGCGAGCAGGACGAGCCGCAGATCGCGGCGCTGTTCGCCGCCAGCGCTTCCACCACATCAGCCTGCGCCCAGCCCGCAGCTGGCGACCTGACCAGTTCGATCCGTCCCGCCGAAGCCACACGACGCTGAAATCACCCCGTTGCCGCCGGTCAGGCCCTTGCATGACGGCCATCTGGCGACAATCATCCTCCCGGGCTGGCCGCACTGGCGGAATCGATCACAGGGCGTCATCGCCAGGGTGCTTCCGCCGCGTCGCGACAGTCGCCAGTCCTCATGGCAATGGGTCTTCGTCCGGCGGCGGCGTTTGCCCTGTCAATTTGGTTGGATGCGTTTTCTTGCGCGGCATGGTCTGCGCTCCGCATGAATCGTTCCGCACATACGGATCTGGCGCCGCTTTTGCGCGCGAGGGTTTATGGCGAGGGGGTTTATGGCGAGGGGGTTTATGGACAGACGCACACTTCTGCTCGCTTCACTGTCCGCAGCGACAACCGCCGGGCTCGCTGCGCCAGCTTCAGCCAGGCAGCCGCGCCGTCAGGCCGCAAGGAATGAGCCGTCCCCAGGGCCCGCTCCCGAGCCGGTGAATGAAGCGGTGCGCGCGTTCGCCGCCATGGATCTGGGGCCGGACGGCCGCGCTTCCTGTCTCATCGTTGCTGATGAACGCGCCGGTGGCGAGACGCCCGGAGGCGGACAGACGCCAGGCGCGAAAAAGGAAGACAGGACCCTGTGGCGGGCGGAGTACGCGCCGGACGAGGCGCTGTTCGTTGGCAGCGCCATCAAGACCTTCATTCTCGCCGGATTCCTGCAACAGCAGGAGGCTGGCAAGACCTCCATGAGCGCCCAGGCGCTGATCGATGATTCGGTCCGGTCGCTGTCGAGCCCGGTGTTCATCAACCTCACCGGCCGCACGCCCTTTGTCAGCGTGCTGGAGGCGATGATCACCCACAGCGACAATACGGCGACCGACGTGGCGCTGGCTGCTACCGGGCCAGCCCATGTGCGGAAGCTGATCCAGAAAGCCGGGCTGGCGAAAACCCGCATGCCGGATTCGACCCGGGCGCTGTTCGGCTGGCTGGCTGGCGACGCCCCAGGCGTCGATCCAGGCTGGCAGGGGTTGCAGGCGATTGCAGCTGGCCCCACGCCAGCCAAAAGCCGCAGCCCGGTCGGCGGCGACGGCCCGACCATGCAGAGCACGGCGAGCGATCTCGTGAACTGGCACCGCGCCGCCATGACCGGGCGTTTCTTCGAGAAGCCGGAAACTTTCCTGCAATACCGGCGCATCATGGCCATGGCCGACGCATTGCCGCAGGTTGTTCCGCCAGACATCATGGCCTGGGGCAAGGGCGGCAGCATTGACTGGGCCGGTTTTCACTGTTTCAGCCTCGCCGGCCAGATGCTGACGGCGGGCGGGCCGGCAACATTCTGTTTCACCATCAACTGGCGCGGGCCGGACGCGGAAACTCCGCGGGTGTTCGCCGCCTACCGGGATGCGGTGCGCAGGACGCTGACCGAGACCTGCAACGCACGGGCGTGATTTGCCGCGCCAGTACGGCGATGGGTCCCTGGCCCGCAAACCCTGGGCCCGCAAACCCAAGGTCTGTAAAGCCAGGCGTCGCCTGGTTTCCTGGTGAGGGTCAAAATATCCGGCCTTCCCCGATCCGGTTCCTTCCGGCCATTCAGGCTGGCGTCCTGGACAATACCGGGGCAGGACAATTGCTGATTTCGGTAGCGAAGGCGCGACCGGCGCCCTATCTGAGGGAGCGGGACGGTCTGCCGGGCGCGCGCTTCTGTTGCGCTGCCTGATGGCGGGCCGTGCACAAGAACGTCCAGGTTCATCGTCAGGCGGGTCCCTGGGGCCCGAATTCGGCGGAAAGGCAGGGAGAACGTCATGCGCGATTACACGAAGTTCTATATCGACGGGAAATGGGTTGAGCCCGCCGCCGGCGCGAAAACCCTCGACGTGATCAACCCGGCTGATGAATCCGTTGCGGGTCGCATCTCGCTGGGAAGCGCGGCGGACGTGGATGCGGCGGCGAAGGCGGCGCACCGGGCGTTCCAGACATTCTCGCGCACCAGCCGCGAAGAGCGCATCGCCCTGCTCGAGCGCATCATTGAAGAGTACAAGAAGCGCTTCGATGACATGGCCGCCGCCATCACCGAGGAAATGGGCGCTCCGACCATCCTCGCCCAGCGCGCCCAGGCTCCGATGGGCGTTGGCCACCTGCAGACGGCGCTGAACGTCCTCAAGAACTACAAGTTCGAGGAAGAGCGCGGCGGCACGGTTATCGTCAAGGAGCCGATCGGCGTCTGCGGTTTCATCACGCCGTGGAACTGGCCGGTCAACCAGATCGCCTGCAAGGTCGCGCCGGCGCTCGCCACCGGTTGCACCATGGTGCTGAAGCCGTCCGAGATCGCGCCGTTCTCCGGCCAGATCTTCGCCGAGATCATGGACGCCGCCGGCGTGCCGGCAGGCGTGTTCAACCTGGTCAATGGCGATGGTCCGACCGTGGGCGCCGCCATCAGCTCGCACCCGCTGATTGACATGGTGTCGTTCACCGGTTCGACCCGCGCCGGCATCGAGGTGGCGAAGAACGCCGCGCCGACCGTCAAGCGCGTGCACCAGGAGCTGGGCGGCAAGAGCCCGAACATCATCCTTGATGACGCCGACTTCGACCGCGCCGTTTCCGGCGGCGTGCGCAGCGTCATGAACAACTCGGGCCAGTCGTGCAACGCCCCAACCCGCATGCTGGTGCCGGCCGCCCGCATGGAAGAGGCCATCAGCATCGCCCGCGCGGCGGCGGAAGCCACCGTGGTCGGCAAGCCCCAGGACAAGGTCACCATCGGTCCGGTGGTGTCCGAGACCCAGTTCAACAAGATCCAGGGTCTGATCCAGAAGGGCGTCGATGAAGGCGCGACCCTGGTCGCCGGCGGCCCTGGCCGTCCGGAAGGCCTGGACAAGGGCTACTACGTCAAGCCGACCGTGTTCGCCAACGTCACCAATGAGATGACCATCGCCAAGGAAGAAATCTTTGGCCCGGTGCTGTCGATCATTGGCTACAAGGACGTTGATGAGGCTGTTCGCGTTGGCAACGACACCGAGTATGGCCTCGCCGCCTATGTCTCGGGCTCGGATCCGGCCAAGGTGCGGGAAGTGGCCTCGCGCCTGCGCGCTGGCCAGGTCATCCTCAACGGCGCCGCGCCGGACCTGATGGCTCCGTTCGGCGGCTACAAGATGTCCGGCAACGGCCGCGAGTGGGGCGATCACGCTTTCGGCGAGTTCCTGGAGGTCAAGGCTGTTCTGGGCGTGCCGAAGCAGGCCGCCGAGTAACGCCGCGACAGGATGTAAACATGAGGCCGGGCGCAAGCCCGGCCTTTTTTTGCAAGCCAGGTCTTCTTGCAAGCCACGTCGTTTTGCAAGCCTGGCCTTTTTTGTTTGTGCTGGCGTTTTTGAGCTGGCGCTGGCTGGCTGCGTCAGGCGGCTGGACCTTCCGGCGCCGCTGCCTGCTGATCCGCCGGCTTTTTGGCCTTGATGAATTGCGGCCGCCAGCGGCGGTGCATCCACAGCCACTGCTCGGGGTGCTCTAGCACCCAGCCAGCCACCACGTCGCTCATGGCCTGCATGGCCCCGGCCACGTCGATTTCGCCGCTGGCGTCGCGCGGTAATTCCAGCGGCGGCGTCAGTTCGATGCGGAAGCGCGCGCCGTCAAGACGGATGACGCGGGCGCCGTGCACCGGGCAATCGAAGCGGCGGGCGAATTTGCCCATGATCGGATTGGTGAGGCAGGGGCGCCCAAGGAACTGCGTGACCACGCCCCGGGTAAAATGCTGGTCGATCAGCATGCCGAGGTGGCCGCCCTTTTCCAGGGCCTCCACCATGGCGAAGGCGGCGCCAGGCCGCGCCGCTTCGAGGCCGCCCATGGTCTGGCTGCGGATTTCCTGCACGGCTCCGGCGATGGCCGGATCGTTGGGGGCGCGGAACACCGCCGTCACCGCAAGGTCGTAACGGGCGGCGCAGATCGCCGGCAACTCCCAATTGGCCAGATGCGCCGAGAAGATGATGCCCGGCTTTTCATCTTCCCGCAGGGCGATGAAGTGCTCGATGCCGGAAACCTGGATGCGACCATTGGGGTCGGGATTGTCGTAGTCGTAGTCGAAAATCTCCGCCAGATGCGGATATTCGCCGGCGGTGCGCCCCAGATTTTCCCAGGACTTGCGGGCGATCGCCTTCAGCTCCGTTTCAGACCTGTCCGGGAAGGTTGCCCGCAGATTGGCCATGGCGACGCGATTGACGCCGATCCATGGGCCGATGGCGCGGGCCAGCGCGCCGCCAAGGGCGCTGGAGCGGTCCGGCCCGAGCAGGCGAAAGAAGCCAAAGATGGCGCGCACGGCGCCAAGCATGAGGACGCCGGCGATGCGGGAGCCGGTCTTGCGAACAACTGTCTGGAAGCGTGACACTTTTGATCCGGGATATGAACGATGCGCGCAGATAAACCAATTTGCGCGAAAGGGGGAGCGGGTATTGCAGGAAAACGCGATAGCGTGGCGTCGCGGCGGTTGCGTGGCCATGGCGCGCGGCGGGCCTGCCAGATGCGAAAGGCCGCCCCATGACATGTTATGCGCGCGCCAGCGGTGATGATAAGACCAGAACCGATGAAACGGATTGATCAGGTTCTGGCGAACGGTTTCAGGCGAAGCCTGGGCGACGCCAGGGCTTCGCAGGGTCGCGAACGCTCCGGCGCCTTCGCGACCAGGTCACAAGAGTTTTCCTGGAAGCCAGGTTTGATTGCAAGGAAATGAGGCCCGTGAGCAACGATTCGTCCGCGCCGCTTCCCCCTCGCGCCGATCCGGCGGAAGTCGCGCATTTCGACGCTTTGGCGCGGCGGTGGTGGGACCCGGACGGGCCAATGAAGCCGCTGCACCGGCTCAACCCGGTGCGACTTGCCTTTATCCGCGATGTGGTTTGCGCGCATTTTGGCCGCGATGTGCGCGATGCGGCGCCTTTCGCCGGCCTCACTGCCCTTGATGTCGGTTGTGGCGCCGGCATGTTGTGTGAACCGCTGACCCGCATGGGCGCCTCCGTCACCGGGCTCGACCCGGCGCCGGAGAATATCGCTGTCGCCCGGGCGCACGCGGAGGCTGGCGGACTGGCGATCACCTATCGCGGCGAACTGGTTGAGGACGTCGCGGCGGCGGGCGAGCGTTTCGACATCGTCACCGCGATGGAGGTGATTGAGCATGTGCCTGATCCGGCAAGCTTCGTCGCCGCCTGCTGCGCCGCCGTGAAGCCAGACGGCATCTTGCTGATGGCGACGCTGAACCGCACCCGCAAGGCGTGGGCCCTGGCGATTGTTGGCGCCGAATACGTGCTGCGCTGGGTGCCGCGGGGCACCCATGACTGGAACCGGTTCGTCACTCCCGAGGAACTCGCCGCCTTTATCGCCGGCGGCGGCATGGCCGTGCAGCGCACCGAGGGCGTGGTCTACGAACCCTGGCGCGATGTCTGGCGCCGTTCGCCGGACACCGAGGTCAATTACATGCTGTGCGCCCGCCGGCCAGGAAGCCAGGGCATTTCCGGGGAACCCTGAGCCAGCTTTTCATGAAGGAAATCCGCAGGGCTTTCCGGCCAGACGGAGCCGTCTGGCCGGAAAGGATTTGCGCGAATAGCTGGCGCAGGTCAGGCTGGACCGCGATCACGCTCCAGAGCTTTGGCGCCGCACGATTGTTCGCATCATCCGCTAGCCGGCGCGGTGGAACGCCCGGATGGCCATGGCGATCATGGCGACCGAGAACACAAGGGAGGCGAGGGCGCTGGCGAGATAGACCCCCAGCACGTCGCCCCACAGCGCCAGCGCCAGCCAGCCGCCGCCGATGGCGATGACAAAGCGGACAACGGACAGGATGAACGGCCGGCGAATGTCGCCGAGGCCCTGGCAGGCGAAGTAAGCGGCGAGGCCCGCGCCGAGCACCGGAAAGATGGGGGTCAGGCAATGCAGGTACAGTTCGCCATAACGGGAGACCTCCGGGTCGGAGGTGAAATGCGCCATCCAGCCCGCAGCGTTCCATGAAACGACGCTGAACGCCAGGCCGATGCCGGCGGCGATGGTCATTCCAGCCAGGGCCGCCTGGCGGGCGCGGACCGGATTGCGGGCGCCGACGGCAGTGGCGACCATGGCGATGACAGCCGAGCCAAAAGCGAAGGTAATGGGCGCCTGCAACAGGTCGAGGCGCGCGGCCGCCCCATAGCCGGCGATCGCGGCGTTGCCGAAGCGGCCGACCATGCCGGTGACGAGGAACAGCGCCATCTGGAACAGCAGCGCTGAAATGGCGGCGAGCAGGCCGACGCTCATGATGTCGCGCACCTGCGGCCAGTCAAGGCGGATGGCGCGCAGCCGCAGCCGGGCCAACGCCCTGGGCGAGACCAGGTAGACGCCGATGATCAGCGAACCCACGGCATAGGCGGAGAGAAAGGCGACGCCGGCCCCCGCCACGCCCATCTGGGGAAATGGCCCCCACCCCATGATGAGCGTCGGCGACAGCAGCAGGTGCGCCGCCTCGCCAACGACAATCGCCATCGCCGGCACGAGCATGTTGCCGGAGCCACGGCAGATATTGGCGAAAATGTTCTGCAGCCAGATCAGGACGCAGCCGCTGAAGCCGACGACGCTGTAGATGACGGCCGCCTCCAGGGCGGCGCCGCTGAGGCCCATGGCCCGGTAGAGCGCTGGCCCCCCTGCCAGCGCCAGCGCGGTGAACAGGGCGGCGCCCGCCAGCGCCAGCGCCACGGAAACGCCAGCAAGCCGTTGGGCGTTGTCGATATGGCCGGCGCCAAGCGCCCGGCCCACGGCTGACGCCACGCCAGCCCCAACCCCCGCCGCCGTCATGGTCTGCATGATGATGAGCAGGGGGAACACGACGGAGACGCCGGCCAGCGCTTCCGGCCCCAGCCAGGAAACAAACCAGGCGTCGGCGATAATGAAGGTGATGCGGGCGATCGCTTCGCCGACATTGGGGGCGGCAAGCACCAGCAGCCGCGTGAACACCGGCCCTTCCAGCAGCCAGCGGGTGCGCGGGGACAGGCTGGCGTGGTCAGGCGCCTGCGGGGAGCCTGGATCCTGATCGTCAAGCGTGGCGGTGATGGACATGGCGTTTTCCCGGTCATTGCCCGGCGTGGTGAGCGGCCATGGAGCCGCCGCCAGCAATTGTGCCGCCAATCAGGTCACGGGGAACAACCGGCGTCCATTACGCGTCAGGTCATGGCGATGCGTCCCGGTTGCATGGGTGGTTTCCCGCGTGGCGCGCCTCGCGCCCGCGGGCAAGTCCTTCTGGGCCGTCGTTCTGGGCCGTCGTTCTGGAATGCCGCCGGGGATCTGCCGGGGGCTTGTCCGGGCCTCGCGGCGCACAAAAAAACCGGGCGACTGGCATCGCCCGGTTTCAAAAGCTCGGTAACGGGAGCAATCAGCCAGCGGCCGACTGCTCGATGTCAGCCGAATCGGCGGCTTCGCCGGCGCGCGGGCGACCGCGGCGGCGACGGGCGCGGACCGGGAAGCGCTCGCCGGTTTCATCGACGCCACCGTCTTCCTGCGGCTGGGCGGCTACGGACAGGTCCGCGCTGCTCTCAACGGCCGGCTCGGGCTGGGCTTCCACAGGCGCCGGGGCTGGCGCGGCGCGCAGCGGCGTGGTCAGGAAAGCCGGCAGGCCCGCAGCGGCGTCCGTTTCATCCACTGGCGTCTCGGCATCGCGGGTCGGGGCAGCGTCCCGGTCGCGCCGGAAGCGCTCGCGCCTGCCGCGCGGCTCGCGCTCGCCGGCCTGACGGAATTCGCCGCTCTCGCCGGCGTTGACGCGCGGCTGGCGTTCGCCGCGCGCGGGACGCTCCTGACGCTCTTGCCGTTCCGGGCGATCCTGCCGCTCGGGACGTTCCTGGCGCTCATAACGCTCGCCGCGCTGGGGACGTTCGAAACGCTCCTGCCGGTCGCGATAGCCGGACGAGGCGCCCTGACCGGGCTGCGGCGCGCTGGCTGGATAGGCTTCATCGCCAGTTGCGACCTGCGGCGGGCGCTGGGTCGCCGGGGCGTCAACGCCGTACTCTTCATCGAGTTCGCCGTCGTCAGCGTCGTCGAAGGAGCGGGGCAGGGCGCCGTAGGTCTGCTGGAATTGCGCCTGGGCCGCAGCGATAATGCGGAAATAGTGCTCCGCGTGCTGCAGATAGTTTTCGGAAGCGACAGGGTCGCCAGTGACCTGCGCGTCACGGGCCAGTTGCGCATACTTCTCAGCGATATGCTGGGCCGTGCCCCTGATCTTCACATCCGGTCCATTGGACTCGTAGCTGCGCGTCAGCGGGTTGGGGCCCTTGCGGTTACTCCGTCCCCGCACGCGCCTGTTCTGACCTGGTCTCATCTGTCTCTCATGTGAAGCCATTGTCTTGCACTACTTTCCGCTCCGCGCCGGCTTCGCGCGCTGGACGGCCGGGATCAACATCCACAGCGAGCTACAGGCCGCTTCTCACTGGAGAAGCCGATAACCCTGGCTCAGGTGATCAACTGATGACGGCGCGCATCCGGCCGCCGGGCAGTCCCTGAAACGCGGCCGGTTTCTCAACCCGCCACCGCTCCAGACAGACGCCAGACCAGGTTCATTGTCCACCTGGTGCATTTCCGTCCGCGAATGGATCTCCTTCGCGTGCAAATGCTCTGGTCTGCGGATGCTTCCGTAATCGTCCATCGGCCGTCATCAGAGATTGAAAGACCCAGCCCCATCAGCAGGGCAACCAGGTCAAACTCCAACGATCTGAATCCTGGGACCTTTCCGACGGTCAGGCATCTGCCTGACAGGAAAAGGCGCCGGATCGGCACGGCCGATCGACGCGCCCATAAGGCCGCTTCTCCCTCCGAAGCGCCAGATTACGGGCTCAAATCACGTCGTATGGCTGGCACATTACCTGTTTCGCGCGTCATCGCCAAGCAGAAATTCAGGACCACCGTCCTTGCCGTTCACGGTTTGACGCCGGACACCACGCGCATCACCCCGGCCAGATCCTGCGTGACCCGCGTCGCGGCGAACCCGGCGGCGCGCGTCAGCGCCGCCACATCCGCCGCCTGGCCCACGCCCACCTCGAACGCCGCCACGCCGCCGGAACGGAGCAGCCGCATCGCCTGGGGCGCCAGCAGCCGGTAAGGCGCAAGCCCGTCGGGGCCGCCGTCCAGCGCCAGCACCGGATCATGCAGGCGCACCGTTGCGTCAAGGCCGGCCAGGGCGTGGCTTTCGATATAGGGCGGATTGGAAACGACCAGATCGAACCGCTCCGTCGCCAGGGCGCCGGCCCAGTCGCCGGCCACAAAGCCGCAGCGGCCGCCAACGCCATTGGCTGCTGCATTGTCGCGGGCGATCGCAGCCGCTCCGGCGGCCAGATCGACGCCGACGCCAAAGGCCTCCGGCAATTCGCTGAGCAGGGCGATCAGGATGCAGCCCGTTCCGGCGCCCAGATCAAGCAGGCGCAAAGGCCCCGTAACTCCCTGTTCGCGCATGCGATCCAGCGCTGTTTCCACCAGGGTTTCCGTGTCCGGGCGCGGCTCCAGTGTGTGCGGGCCGAGCCGGAACTCCATGCCCCAGAACGCGCGTCGCCCCAACACCCGCCCCGGCGATTCGCCAGCCAGGCAACGGGCGGCGGCGGCGCGCAGCCGCGCCCGCTCATCGCCGGACAGCGGCGCGTCAGGACTGGCGATGATCTGGACCAGTTCAAGGCCGAGCACGCCGGCAAACAGGATGCGGGCGATGCGGGCGCCTTCTCCCGCATCGGGCCCGGCCAGAACCTTGCCCAGTGCGGCAAGCGTGGCCGCCCGTCCGGTTGCTGCCGGCAGGGCGTCAAGCGGCGCCAGCCGCGCATCCGGGTGGCGGCCGCGTGGCGCGCCGTTCATGCGTCGCCGTCCGAGGCCAGCAACTCGGCCTGGCGGGCGGCGGTGAGGGCGTCGACCAGTTCGTCGAGGGCGGCGCCGGCGATGACTTCGTCGAGCTTGTAGAGGGTCAGGCCGATGCGGTGATCGGTCACACGTCCCTGCGGGAAATTATAGGTGCGGATTCGCTCGGAGCGGTCGCCGGATCCCACCTGGGAGCGCCGGTCGGCGGCGCGCTCGGCGTCCTTGCGGCCGCGCTCGGCGTCATGCAGTCGGGCGCGCAGCAGGCTCATGGCCTTCGCCCGGTTGCGGTGCTGCGAACGTTCTTCCTGCACGTGGACCACCGTGCCGGTGGGCAGATGGGTGATGCGAATGGCGGACTCCGTCTTGTTGACGTGCTGGCCGCCGGCCCCGCCCGCCCGCATGGTCTCGATGCGCAGGTCGCCATCGTCGATGTCCACGTCGACATCTTCCGCCTCCGGCAACACCGCCACCGTGGCCGCCGAAGTATGGATGCGCCCGGAGCTTTCGGTCGCCGGCACCCGTTGCACGCGATGGACGCCCGATTCGAACTTCAGCCTGGCGAAAACGCCGGCGCCGCGCACCTCGGCGATGATTTCCTTGAAGCCGCCGACCACGCCCTCGCTCACCGACAGCGGTTCGACCGACCAGCCTTTCAGGGCGGCGTAGCGGCTGTACATGCCGAACAGGTCGCCGGCGAACAGCGAGGCTTCGTCCCCGCCGGTCCCGGCGCGAATTTCCAGAATTGCCGATTTCTCGTCCGCCTCGTCGCGCGGCAACAGCATCAGCCGCACCTCGTGCGACAGCCGCTCCATCGCGTCTTCCGCGCCGGCGAGCTCGTCCTGCGCCAGCGCCCTCAGCTCGGCGTCGGAGGCGGGATCGTCCAGCACGGCCTGAAGATCCGCCAGATTGGCGCGGGCGCCCTGGTAGGCGGCGATGGCAGCCGCCACCGGTTCAAGCGCCGCCAGCTCGCGCGAGGCGCGGGCGAAGGTGGCGCCGTCCGGCCCCTCAGCCAGGGTGGCGTTCAGCTGGGCATGGCGGGCGAGAATCGCGTCCAGCCGGTCCTCGGGGGGCCTGAATCCGTTCATGTGTCCGCAATGGCAGAAAGCGCGGCCAGTGAAAAGCCGCGACAGCGTTTTCCGGGGGGAACTGGGGCTGCTTTGCCTTGAGAAAGCGCGTCAAGCCAATGGAAACCAAAGAGATATGTCGGGTCCGATCCAGTTTGGCAGGGCTGTCCGCAGCCTGGGGCGCCGGCCGGCGGATGGCCGATCCCGGGCGCTGCTTACACGGGGATGCAATTGGCTTCGGCAAAGGCTTCCAGGCGCGGCCGCAGCGTCTCCAGCTGGCCGTCGCAGCGCAGGACCTCATCGAGGAGGGCCGTCAGCGGCGCCACGTCCAGCGCCAGCAGCATGGCTTTCACTGGCCCGACCGCCGCCGGCGGCATCGACAGGGCCCGGAAGCCAAGGCCGATGAGGGTCATGGCCTCCAGCGGCCGGCCCGACATCTCGCCGCACACCGTCGCCATGCAATTGTGCCGGGCGGCCGTGTGGGCGATGTGCCGCAAGGCGCGCAACGCCGCGGGTCCCAGCGGGTCGAAACGGCCCGCCACGTGGCGGTTCTCCCGATCCGCCGCGAACAGGAACTGCATCAGGTCGTTGGAGCCAACCGAGATGAAGTCGGCCTCGGCGCAGATCTCTTCGAGCTGGAACAGCAGCGACGGCACCTCGACCATGACGCCGAGCTTCACTTCCGCCGGGTCCGCGTGGCCGTGCCGTTGCAGATAGGTCCGCTCGCGCGCCACCAGAGCGCGGGCGCGCAGGAATTCGTCGATGGTCGCCACCATCGGGAACATGACGCGCAGCGAGCGGCCGGCGGCGGCGCGCAGCAGGGCGCGCATCTGCGCCCGCAGCAACGCTGGCCGGTCGAGGGCGATGCGGATGGCGCGCCAGCCGAGGGCGGGGTTCTCCTCCTCGATGCGCTCCATGTAAGGAAGCACCTTGTCGCCGCCGATATCCAGCGTGCGGAACGTCACGGGCGCGTCGCCGGCGCCCTGCAGCACCTGCTCGTAGAGCATCTGCTGTTCGGTGGTGGAGGGCAGCTTTTCCGCCACCATGAATTGCAGCTCCGTGCGGAACAGCCCCACGCCAGCCGCGCCGGATTCGGCCAGATGCGGCATGTCGACCAGCAGGCCGGCGTTGATGTTCAGCCGGACCTCGATTCCGTCCTTCGAGGTGGAAGGCAGTTTGCGCAGACGCTTGTATTTGGCCTGGGCGCGGGCGCGCAGCCGCGCCTTTTCCGCGTAGGCCGCCTCCACATTGGGCTGCGGGCGAATCTGCACCTCGCCGGCGACGCCGTCGACGATGATGGCGTCGCCCGCTTCCACAAGCGAGACGATATTGTCGATTTCGCTGACAGCCGGAATGCCCAGCGCCCGGGCGACGATGGCGATATGGCTGGTCTTGCCGCCCTCTTCCAGCACGAGGCCGCGCAGGCGGGAGCGGTCATAGTCGAGCAGGGCCGCCGGCCCCATGGAGCGCGCCACCAGAATGGCGTTGTCCGGCAATTCCTCGCGCGCCGCGGTGAAATTGGCCCCGGAAAGCTCATGCAGCAGCCGGTTGGCCAGCTCGTCCAGATCGTGCAGGCGTTCGCGCAGATAGGGGTCGGTCTGGCGCAGGATGCGGGCGCGGGTGTCGGACTGCACGCGCTCGACCGCGCCTTCCGCCGTCAGGCCGGTGTTGATGGCCTCGCGAATCCGCCGCAGCCAGCCCTGGTCATTGGCGAACATGCGCACGGTTTCGAGCACGTCGCGGTGCTCGCCGCTGTGGGCGACGTCGCCGCGCGCCAGCAGGCTGTCGATGCGCGCCCGCAGGCTGGTGATGGCGCCGTCGATGCGGGCCAGTTCCCCGGCCGCGTCATCGGCGATCAGCTTCTGCACCACCACGCGCGGTTCGTGCAGCACCACGTAGCCAAGGCCAATGCCTTCCGACAGGGAGGCGCCGCGCTGCGCCAGCGAGCGGCGGATGGCGATGTCCTGGCCAGGCTCCGCCAGGGTTTGCAGATCGCCCGAGGCCACCATCTCGGCGATGACCATGGTGGTGGTCTGCAGCGCCTCGATCTCTTCCTCGGTGTAAATCCGGTAGGCGCGGTTCTGCACCACCAGCACGCCGAGGGTGTTGCCGGCGCGCAGGATCGGCACGCCAAGGAATGAATGATAGATCTCTTCGCCGGTTTCCGGCCTGTAGGAAAACGCCTCGTGGCTCTGGGCGTCGGAAAGCGCCAGCGGTTCGGCGCTGGAGGCGATCAGGCCGACGAGGCCCTCATCGGAATTGATGATGGTGTGGTGCACCGCCTCGCGCTTAAGGCCTTCCGTTGCGTAAAGTTCCAGATTGCCATCGGCGCGCAGCACGTAGACCGAGCAGACCTCGGCCACCATGTTGTTGGCGATCAGGACAACGATGCGGTCGAGCTTCTCCTGGGCGCTGACCGTCTCCGCCATCACCTCGCGGAGACGACGCAGGAGCACGCGTGGGCCGCCAAGAGCGCCTCGCATCAGCAAGCACCTCGCTCAGGCCGGATTTCCGGCACGTTCCGCCACCGGGGACCAGTCGCGCGGAGTGGACGAAAGACGGCGTTGTTCGCCGCCCGTTCTGATAGTGTTCTATAAGGGAGTCGCAACCCTTCCCGCAAGTCGCGCGCCCTGAGGCTTACGCTTTCGCTGCATGGGCCTTTGGTCGAAAGCGCCGTCCGGCGCCAGCGTGAGCATGCCTGGTTCGCCGCGTCGCCTGGCGGCCTACCAGGCCGCTTCGTAAATCGCCAGCGCATCGGCTTCTGAAACCGGGCGCGGATTGTTGACCAGCAACCGGGTCTGCTTCATGGCGTCGCGCGCCAGTTCGGGCAGAACATCCCTGGAGGCGCCGTGAGCCACCTCGCGCAGGCGCGACGGCAGGCCGATTTCGTCAATCAGATGGGCCAGCGCGTCGGCCAGGGCCAGGCCGCGTTTCGACGCCGGCGTTGCGGCGAGGAACGGAAACAGCGCCGGCGCGATCCCGGCGCAGGCGCCGCCATCGGTTGCACAGTTGAAACGCAGCACATGCGGCAGCACCAGCGCGTTGGACAGGCCATGCGCCACGTGGAAGTGCGCCCCGACCGGATAGGCCAGCGCATGCACGGCGGCCACGGGCGAATTGGCGAAAGCCTGGCCGGCCAGCATGGCGCCGAGCATCATCTGGCAGCGCGCCTCGGGGTGGCTGCCCTCGCGCACGGCGGAGCGGATGCCGTCGCCGAGCAGGCGCAACGCCTCGCGGGCCAGCAGCCGCGACAGCGGATTGTTGTTGGGGCTGAGCGATTCGTGCGCCTCGATGGCGTGCACCATGGCGTCGACGCCCGTAGCGGCGGTGACATGGTGCGGCAGGCCATAGGTCAGTTCCGGATCGAGCAGCGCCACATCCGGCAACAGCAGCGGCGACACGACGCCCTGCTTCTCGCGGGCGCTGGTGGTCACCACCGCCACCGGCGTCACCTCGGAGCCAGTGCCCGCCGTGGTCGGAACCAGCATCAGCGGCAGGCGCGGCCCGGCCGCCTTGCCGACGCCATAGATATCGCCCAGCGCCGCGCCGGAGCGCGCCAGCAACGCCACCAGCTTGGCCGTATCCATGGGCGAGCCGCCGCCGAAGCCGATCACCGCCGTCGCCCCCATGGCCCGCGCCTGCGCCACGGCGGCCAGCACCACCGCTTCGGGCGGATCGGCGACGACGCCGTCGAACACTTCTGCGGCAAGACCAGCGGCGCGCAGGGAGCGCAAGGCCGGGTCAAGCAGATGCGCGGCGATGACGCCCTGGTCCGTCACCACCAGCAGTCGGGCGCGGCCGCCATCAGAAACCGCTCCGCCAAGCCGCTGCAGCGCCAGTTCGCCAATGCGTTCTGAAACGCCGGGGCCGAAAACGATGGAATGCGCGGTGTCGAAGGTGAACGGCTTCATGACGACAGCTCCCGTCATGCAGGAGCATTCACGGCTCTGCAGCCAAACGGCCGAGGTCCCGTCGCTCCGGCGTTATCTGTCGGAGCGTCCGGGCGGCCAGGCGTTGTCGCCGGCCAGGACAGGCTCCGCTTCGCTGGAGACGGCGCGCATGGGGCTCATGCCCCTGGACGCGACCCGCTGGCAGCGTCCGGCAAGCCTGGCCCCAATTTGTCCAGATGTCATCCGTCCCGCGGATCATTTTCCCGCCAGGAGTGCTGTCAGAAGTTCTGTCAGGGGCGCGGTTCGCATCCGCGCGACGATATCCCGTCAACGCCTGCGGTCCGGAACCGGCGCCATGGCGGCGGCGTCCACTTTCAGGGCGTCGATGAGGCGGGCTTTGGCGGAGCCGGGCCGCAGCGGTTTCTGCTGGCTCTCATGCGGCGCCCAGCCCGACATCCACACCAGCTCGAAGGTGGCCCGCACCCGCCCGTCCGGGTCGGAGAAGCGTTGCAGATACACCTCGGCCATGCGCATCAGCGTGTCGCGGCGCAAGGGCTTGCGCAGCCGGTCGACCAGGGCGTTGCCGGCGCCCATGGCGCGCAGGTCGGCGGCGAGGCGCAGGGGGTGGCCATAGCGCACCGTCAGGCTTTCCAGGTCAGCCACCGGCAGGGCGAAGCCGGCGCGTTGCAGCAGGGCGCCCATGTCGCGCACGTCGGCGAAGGGGGCCACGCGCGGGCTGACGCCGCCGGTGGTCTCTGCCTCCGCCTGGGTGAAGGCCTGGCGCAGTTCCGTGAGCGTCGCGCCGCCAGGCAGGCAACCAATGAACAGGCCGTCTGGCTTCAACACCCGGCGCAGCTGCGCCATGGCTCCCGGCAGGTCGTTCACGCCCTGCAATGACAGCACGCCGACAATCAGATCGAAGGATTCCGGCGCGAACGGCAAGGCCTCCTCATCGACCACCACGTCGCCGCCGAGCCCCTGGCCAACGGGCGCGCGCACCACCCGCGCCACGCCGCGCCGGCGCAACACATCGCGCACCTGTTCGCCAGGACCGCCAAGATCGAGGGCGCAGGAGAAATCGCGTTTGATCGCCGACAGGCGCAGGTCGAGATCCTCGGCCACCCGGTCGACCAGAAAATCCGCCAGCCCCGCCCGGGCCGCGCGCTCCAGATAACGGCGCGCCAGGGGGCGATCGAAAACCAGCGGGGCGGCGTGCCCCTGGGGCGTATCTGGCGCGGACATGCGGCTTTCCTGTTCCGGGCTTCCGGCTCCGGCGGCTTCCGGCGCGCCGCGTCCGTGGATGGCGCGAATTCCGCTTCATCCAGCGCGGCGGCGCGATCTATGATGCCGCTTATATGGCGGTGGCCAGTCCACGGTCAAAGCAGGGGCAGCCGGCATGACGGATATCCCGGAAGATGACAGCGAACGCGGCCCGCCGGCCTGGCGGCGATTTCCGGCCCTGCTCGCCGGTCTCCGCCGCGCTGGCCTCGATGCCCTGTATCCGCCCATCTGCCTGCATTGCAGCCAGGCGGTCAGCGCGCCGCACGCCCTGTGCCCCGCCTGCTGGCGCGGCCTCGGCTTCATCACCCGGCCCTGTTGTGAGCGCCTCGGCGCGCCATTCGCCGCCGATCCTGGCGCGGCGACGGTGTCGCCGGCGGCCATTGCTGATCCGCCGCCATGGGGCAGGGCGCGCGCGGCGGTGCGCTATGAAGGCGTGGCGCGCGATCTGGTGCACGCGATGAAATTCGGCGATCGCTCTGATATCGCCCATCTGCTCGGCCGGATGATGGCCGCGGCCGGCGGCGAGTTGCTGGCGGAGGCGGATCTGGTCACGCCAACGCCGCTGCACCGGACGCGTCTGTGGAGCCGGCGCTTCAACCAGGCGGCGGCGCTGGCGGCGGCGGTGAGCCGCCATGGCGGCCCGCCTGCGGCGCCAGACCTGCTGCGCCGCGTCCGCCGCACCGCGCCGCAGGTCGGGCTGACGCGCACCGCGCGGGCCAGCAATCTGCGCGGCGCTTTCGCGGCGGCGCCTGGCGCCGGCGCCGTGGTCGCTGGCCGGCGGGTCTTGCTGGTGGACGACGTCATGACCTCCGGCGCCACCGCCGCCGCCGCAACGCGCGCGCTGCTGAAGGCCGGCGCGGCCCAGGTCGACGTGCTCACCTTCGCCCTGGTGGTCCGCGCCGGATGAACATCATCGGATGGACGGGTGACGGCGACCGCGCGGCGGGCCATATACTGGTCCGGACAGTTCGCATGACGGTTTTCAGGGAGTTTGCGGTGCCGCACATCACCATTTACACCAAATCCACCTGCCCCTATTGCCACGCGGCCAAGCAGTTGCTGGGCGCCAAGGGCGCGGCGTTCGAGGAAATCGACATCCTGCAGCATCCTGAGCAGCGGGCGACGATGATCGACCGCGCTGGCGGTCGCACCACCGTGCCGCAGATCTTTATTGGCGGGCAGCACGTGGGCGGCAGCGATGATTTGCATGCGCTCGACGCCGCCGGCAAACTTGATCCGCTGCTGAACGGTTGAGGCGTTTTTGCGCGATGTGGGCGGCGCTTGGCGCCAGCACGACTGTTTCAGAGATACGCGCGCAAGGGCAATGCCTGGCTTTCAGGGATCGCGTTTTGCCCTGACGGCGCCGCGCCGGGAAGGAAGTGGCCATGACCGAGGAAGCAGGGCCTGTCAGCGCATCCGGGGCACAGGATGAGTCTGCGCCGGCGACCGGGGTGACGCGCGGGCCCGATCGCCGCGGCGCGCCGCCAACCACGCCGCTGACCGTCGCCTGCGTGCAGATGCGCTCCAGCCGCGATCCGGTGGAGAACCGTGAAACCGCCCTCCGCCTGATTGGCGAGGCGGCGGACGCCGGCGCGACCTATATCCAGACCCCGGAAATGACCGGCCTTGTCGAGCGCGCCCGCGCCGACCTGATGGAGAAGATCCACAGCGAGGACGAGGACCCGCTGATACCCGCCGTCCAGGATCTGGCGCGGCGGCGCGGCCTGACCGTCCATATCGGCTCGCTGGCCCTGCGCGCCGGCGACAAGGTCGCCAATCGGGCCATCGTCATCGGCGCCAGCGGCGACATCGTCGCCACCTATGACAAGATCCACCTGTTCGATGTTGATCTGCCCAATGGCGAGAGCTGGCGCGAATCACGCACCTATACGGGCGGCGACGTCGCTCCGGTGGTGAGCACGCCGGCCGGGCGCGTCGGCGTCACCATTTGCTACGATCTGCGCTTTCCCTATCTGTACCGGGCCCTTGCGGAAGCTGGCGCCGAGATTCTGACCGCGCCCGCCTGCTTCACCCGCCAGACCGGCGAGGCGCACTGGCAGGTGCTGCAACGGGCGCGGGCCATCGAGAACGGCGCCTTCGTCATCTCGGCGGCCCAGGGCGGCCGGCATGAGGATGGCCGCGAAACCTATGGCCATTCGATCATCGTCGACCCGTGGGGCGTGGTGCTGGCGGAGGCCGGCGATGCGCCCGGCGTCATTCTGGCCAGCGTCGATCTGGCGGCGGTGACGGCGGCGCGCCAGCGCATCCCGGCCCTGGAGCACACCCGGCCGTTTTCGGTGCGGCGGGTTGGCTGAGGCGTCTGGTGGAAATGTCCGGGGAAAGCGCTTATCTGACGTCTGTATGACGACATCCGCCATGGGCCGACGACCACGGGCCAGGGGATGGCGTCGCCACCATCATTCTGGCTGGCTTCGCCGGCCGGCAGATACGGGCGAGAGAGGCCGCCGCGCGGATGATCCGTTACTCGTTGGCCTGCGATCAGGGGCACGAATTCGACAGCTGGTTTGCCGACAGCCAGGCCTATGACGCCCAGGCGGCGGCAGGGTTTGTCTCATGTCCCCAGTGCGGTTCGCTGAAGGTTGGCAAGACCATCATGGCGCCGGCGCTGGCCCGCTCCGCCTCGCATGATCGCGTTGTCGCAACTGAAGTCCCCGCCGCGCCGGCCGGACCGGCGCAGCCGGTGGCGGCTGTTCCTGACCCCATGAGCGACGAAGCCGCCCGGCGGGTGCGGGCGGTGATGCGCGCCGTGCGCCACTACGTGGTGCAGAACACCGTCGACGTCGGCGCGCAGTTTCCGGACGAGGCGAGGCGCATTCATTCCGGCGAGGCCGAGGCGCGGGCCATCCGCGGCGAGGCGCGTCCGGAAGAGGTGCGGGCGCTGCTGGAGGAGGGCGTCGACATCATGCCGCTGCCCGCCCTCCCTGATGACCTGAACTGACCGGCGTCTCACGACGCGGGCGCCGCAACGGCCTGGCGCCGCAGGCAGGCATATTGCAGGGCGGCCAGCGCCGCGACCCACACCGCCTGGGCAACGACAAACGCCATCCCGAAGGCGTTGGGCGTCACCCAGCCGGCGGCGATGATCGCGACCGACTCAATCGCCCATAACGCGTTGCAGACAATGACCGCCATGACAGCGGCTTTTGGCGCATGCGCCCGGCGGGCCAGCAGCCCGACGGCGCCGCCGAAGACAATGAGGAACACGCCGGCGTAACGCAGCAGTGGTTCCGGCAGCGCCAGCAGCGACGCCAGGTGGCCGCCGCCGATCGCCATCAGCGCGCCGGCGCCAAGGCAGGTCACGGCGTCGAGGGCGAGAAGGTTGCGCAGCATGGGGCTGGGCTGAAAACGGGTCATGACGGATCTCCTTCAATACGATGCTGGCCGACAAGGCGTTGGCTAATGCGGCGTTGGCCGATGAGATGCTGGACGCCAGCGGGCTCCGGGCATGTCGCCGGCCCCGCCGCGGCGCGCGTCAGCCGGCTGGCGGCGGATCGCCGGGCTTCTGGTCGATGAAGCCGGTCACGCTGCTGAACCGCCCGCCATCGACGCGGGCGAAATCGGTGCCGGCGACGACGGAAGGGCCGCCTGCCGGCCCCAGCGACCAGGAGAAGCGCACGCAATCGCCGGTGGCTTCGGGCGCGCCGCGCAAACTGAATGACAAGCCGGCAAACTGTTGCTGCGCCGCGCCGACCATGCCGGAGATGCCGTCAGGCCCTTCGCTGGCCATCAGCGGATCGAGATAGGCCGCCGCGCTGGTGAAGAGCTCCGCGGCAAGCGTCTGCCGCCGCGCGGCGTCGGCCTCGTTCCACAAGGCGATGTAGTGGGTCGCCAGGCGGTGGGCGGCCTCCGTCGGGATATGGGCTTGCGGTTGCATGACGTTTCCTTTCGCGCTGATCCAGAAGCGGACCGTGACGCCATCATGCGCAGCCCCATGAGGACTGGCGATTACGCGGGAGGTAACGGCGGCGACAAAACTGTCATGATGGCTGTCATGGGCGCCGCCCTGGCGGCGGACTGGACCATGGCGGCGCGACCATGCACATTGCCGGCAACGCGATAATGGCGGTTCGGCCAAACATATCCGGCGGCTGTCGACCGCCGGCTGGGGGATGGGGCAATGGAGCTGGCGCAAGACGGTGATGCTGGAAACAACGGGGGCGGGGCGTTGCATCCGCTGGATGAGGCGACGCGCCTGACATGGACAGGCGATGGCTTCACCGGCCTGATGACGCGTTCGTACTGGAATTTCGCCGGTCCCTATGGCGGGCTGACAGCCGCCCTGATGATGCGGGCGCTGCTGCTGCACCCGGAGCGGCGCGGCGATCCCATCGCCTTCACGGTCAACTACTGCGCCACCATCGCTGAAGGTCCGCTGCGCATCAGTCTGAGGGCGGCCCGCAGCAACAGGTCGACCCAGCACTGGTTCCTGGAGCTTTCCCAGGGCGATGACGCCCCGGCCATCACCGCCACCGCCATTTGCGGCGCCCGCCCCGAAACCTGGAGCCATCGCCCGGCGCAGCCGCCGCCGCTGCCGCCCGAGGCGGAGCTGGTGCGTTTTCCCTGGGAAAAGTCGCCCTGCGCCTGGATGGCCCGCTACGACGTGCGGCTTGACCGCTACACGCCGCTGGGGCCGCAGCCCCTGGCGGAGCCGGTCGCCGGCGCCCAGACCGGCCTGATGCGCGACGAGCCGCCAAGACCCCTCGATTTCGTTTCGCTGGCCGCCTTTGCCGACTGCTTTTTCGCCCGGGTGTTCGTGGCGCGCGGCGCGCTGATGCCGGTGGGCACCATCTCCATGACCACCTGGTTCCACGCCACCGCCGCTGATCTGGCGCGACAGGGCGCGGCGCCGCTGCTCGGCCACGCCGATACGCGGATTTACACCCACGGTTATCACGACCAGTCGGCGGAGTTGTGGGGGAGCGATGGAACCCTGCTGGCCACCAGCCATCAGCTGGTCTATTTCCGCGATCCGCCTGTGCATCCCGCTTGACGGCGGCGTGCAAACAGGGCGCCATACGCGACAAGGTCTGGCCGGAGCGAAGGTCCGGAAGCCAGACATATCGGGAGGAACACATGCTTGGTTACATGACGCTCGGCTCCAACAATCTGGAAGCCGCTGGCAAGTTTTATGACGCCATTGCCGCTGATCTCGGCGCCAAGCGCACCGTCAATAACGATCGCATGATTGGCTGGGGCCGCAAGGGCGCCGCCGGAATCATGATCTGCAAGCCCTATGACGGCAAGGCGGCAACCGTGGGCAATGGCGTGATGCCGGCGCTCGCCGCGCCGGACCGCGCCGCCGTTGACAAGGCTTACAAAACCGCTCTGGCCAATGGCGCCACGGACGAAGGCGCGCCCGGCGAGCGCATGCCGACCTTCTACGGCGCCTATTTCCGTGATCCGGAAGGCAACAAGGTCTGCGTGTTCCACATGGGCTGAACTGACGCGGGCTGAAACATTTCGCCCGGGTTCATACGAAAACTGGCCGGCGACGCCGGCCAGTTCTTTTTTGTCCGCTCGCCGCAACATTTTCGCGCAAGGGGGGCGCCACGCCACGCGCGGACGGGCGTTCTGACGCGCGCCCTGAACGGCGCCCTAAATTGCCCGTGCGTCGCGCAGGCGCGCGATTTCCGCGTCATCAACACCGATGCTGCGCAGGATCTGGTCGGTGTGTTCGCCGTTCAGGGGCGCCCGCGAGCGGATTTCGCCCGGGGTGCGCGACAGAACCATGGGCGGCTGCGGCAGCAATGCGGCCTGGTCCATGCCGGGGAAATCGACCGGCTGCAGATAGCCGGTTTCCTGCAGGTGCTGGTCATCAAGCACTTCCTGCGGCGTCAGCACCGGCGCGGCGGGGATGCGCGCCTGCGCCAGCGCGGTAATCGCCTCGTCGGTGGTGCGCTCCGCCAGCCAGGCGCCAAGCCGGGCGCTGATCAGCGGGGCGTTCTCGCCGCGCAGCAGATCGTTGGCGAATTTCGGATCGTTCAGCCAGTAGTCCTCGTCGCCCACCAGTTTCGCCCAGCGTTTGTAGATGGGCTGTCCGGTGACGGCGACAAGCACGTGCCCGTCTTTCGTCGGCAGGATGTCGGAGGGGGCGGAGGTCTGGCCGCGGTTGCCGGTTGGCGTGCGGTTGATCTGCAGGGCGGCCTGCTCAATGAGGGTCGAGCCCATCATGTTGACGGCCGTGCGCAGCAGGGCGCCCTCGACGACTTGCCCCTTGCCGGTGCGCGCCCGGTCCATCAGCGCAATCAGCGCGCCGAAGGCCATGCCGAAGGCGGTGCCGAAGTCCACATAGGGCGCGGCGGCCCGCACCGGCTGGCCAGGCTGGCCGGTCATATAAGCGGCGCCCGACATGGCCTGGCCGATGGAATCAAAACCAACCCGGTCGCGATAGGGGCCCACGGCGCCGAAGGCCGAGGCGGTGACCAGGATGATGTCCGGCTTCACCGCCGTCAGGCTGTCATAGTCCAGCTTCATGGCGCGCAGCGTTTCCGGCGGCAGGTTGGCGACGACGATGTCGGCGGAGGCGACCAGCTTGCGGACGATGGCGGCGCCATCCTCGCTCATGGGATCAAGCGTCATGCCGCGCTTGTTGCGGTTCATCTGCATGAACATGCCGCCCGCGCCGGACTCGCAGATCGGCGCGATGTAACGGTCCTCGCCGCCCTCGCGCTTTTCGATGCGGATGACGTCGGCGCCGAAATCCGCCAGCAGCGCGGCGCAATAGGGGCCGGCGATGAAGCGGCCAAAATCCAGCACGCGGACGCCGGACAGCACCTGCGACATGACTTTCCTCCCAATATGTTACGGGTCTTCGCCCTTCGCCCGCACTCTAGGGGAGCATCGCTCGCAGTGGAATTGAATTTCGCTCGAGCCGATGCGGCGCCGGATGCCGCGCCTGCGCCCAGGCCCCGCCGCCCGCGATCCCCAGGAGACGCCTCCCCGCCATGAAAGGGGCGCTCCCCGGCGATGCGGAGGGATGCTGAAACCGGCCCGGCGCATGGGCTTGCGCCCCGCACCGGCCTGGCGATGCCGGTCAGCCGCGCGCGTGCATGGCGCCTTGCCAGCATCCAGCCTGACGCATTGCCGGCGCTTTCTGGATGTGACTGGCGCATGCGAGGCGGGGCGGGGCGGGCCGGAGTGGGGCGGGCCAACGCCCGCAGGGCCCAGATATCGGGCTGATAAAAAAAATGCGCCCCCTCTGGTGTTGCCGGCCAGCAACACCCAGATACACTATGCGCTGGCGCCTTGCGTCAGCAACGTATTCCGGCGGTCGCCTCCCGAGGGGCCGCCATTGCGGGTCGCTCCATATGCGGGGACCCGAAAGGAGATGCGCATGAACATTGACAAATACACCGACCGCTCGAAGGGCTTTCTCCAGTCGGCGCAGGGGTTGGCCCTGCGCGAAAATCACCAGCAGTTCACGCCCGAGCACCTGCTGAAGGTGCTGCTGGATGATCCGGAGGGGCTCGCCGCAGGTCTGATTGACCGCGCAGGCGGCAATTCGCGTCAGGCCCTGCAACAGACCGAGCAGGCGCTGGCCCGCCTGCCGAAGGTGCAGGGCGGCAGCGGCCAGGTGTATCTCTCGCCGGCGCTGGCCCGCGTCTTCGAGGCCGCCGAGAAGGCCGCCGACAAGGCTGGCGACAGCTTCGTCACGGTTGAACGGCTGCTGCTGGCGCTGGCCATCGAGAAGGACAGCGAGGCCGGCAAGGCGCTGGCGGCCGCTGGCGTCACCGCCCAGGGTCTCAATGCCGCCATCGAGGCGCTGCGCAAGGGCCGCACGGCGGATTCCGCCTCGGCCGAGCAGGCCTATGACGCCCTGAAGAAATACGCCCGCAACCTCACCCAGGCCGCCCGCGAGGGCAAGATCGACCCGGTGATCGGCCGCGACGAGGAAATCCGCAGGACGATTCAGGTGCTGTCGCGGCGCACCAAGAACAATCCGGTGCTCATCGGCGAGCCGGGTGTCGGCAAGACCGCCATCGTTGAGGGGCTCGCCCGCCGCATCGTCGATGGCGACGTGCCCGAGAGCCTGCGCGACAAGCAGTTGCTGGCCCTCGACATGGGTTCGCTGATCGCCGGCGCGAAATATCGCGGCGAGTTCGAGGAGCGGCTGAAGAGCGTGCTGGAGGAGGTGCAGTCCGCCGAGGGCAACATCATCCTGTTCATCGACGAGATGCACACCCTGGTGGGCGCCGGCAAGACTGACGGGGCCATGGACGCCTCCAATTTGCTGAAGCCGGCGCTGGCGCGCGGCGAATTGCACTGCGTTGGCGCCACCACGCTGGATGAGTACCGCAAGCACGTGGAGAAGGACCCGGCGCTGGCGCGGCGTTTCCAGCCAGTGTTCGTCTCCGAGCCGACGGTAGAGGACACCATCTCGATCCTGCGCGGCCTGAAGGAGCGCTATGAGCAGCACCACGGCGTGCGCATCCAGGACGCGTCCCTGGTCGCCGCCGCCACGCTGTCCAACCGCTACATCACCGACCGCTTCCTGCCGGACAAGGCCATCGACCTGATCGACGAGGCCGCCGCCCGCCTGCGCATGCAGGTGGACAGCAAGCCGGAGGAACTCGATTCGATTGACCGCGAGGTGGTTCGCCTGAAGATCGAGGCCGAAGCCCTGAAGAAGGAGAGCGACGCCGGTTCGAAGGACCGCCTCGCCCGTCTGGAAAAGGAGCTGGCCGATCTTGAGGAGCAGTCTTCCGCCCTGACCGCCAAATGGCAGGCGGAGAAAGACAAGCTCGGCAAGGCCGCTGACCTGAAGCGCAAGCTGGATGAAGCCCGCAACGAGCTGGCGATCGCCCAGCGGCGCGGCGAATACCAGCGCGCCGGCGAACTGACCTACAGTGTCATTCCTGGCCTGGAGAAGGAGCTGTCCGACACCGAAAACAGCGGCAAGGACGTGGTGCAGGAGGCGGTGACGCCCGACAACATCGCCCAGGTGGTGTCGCGCTGGACCGGCGTGCCCGTCGACCGGATGCTGGAGGGGGAGCGCGACAAGCTGCTGCGCATGGAAGAGGCGCTGGCGAAGCGCGTCGTCGGCCAGCGCGAGGCGGTGGTCGCCGTGTCGACGGCGGTGCGGCGCGCCCGCGCCGGTCTGCAGGACCCGAACCGGCCGATCGGCTCGTTCATGTTCCTGGGGCCGACGGGCGTCGGCAAGACCGAGCTGACCAAGGCGCTGGCGTCGTTCATGTTCGACGACGAGAACGCCATGGTGCGCCTCGACATGTCCGAGTACATGGAGAAGCACTCGGTGTCGCGGCTGATCGGCGCGCCTCCTGGCTATGTCGGCTATGAGGAAGGCGGCTCGCTGACCGAAGCGGTGCGGCGCCGGCCCTATCAGGTGGTGCTGTTCGACGAGGTGGAGAAGGCGCATCCGGACGTGTTCAACGTGCTGTTGCAGGTGCTTGACGATGGCCGCCTGACCGATGGCCAGGGCCGCACCGTCGACTTCCGCAACACGCTGATCATCATGACCTCCAACCTGGGGGCCGAATATCTGGTCAACCAGAAGGATGGCGAGGATTCGGATGCGGTGCGCGATGAGGTGATGGCGGTGGTGCGCAGCCACTTCCGGCCGGAGTTCCTCAACCGCGTCGACGAGATCATCCTGTTCCACAGGCTGAAGCGCGACCAGATGGGAGCGATCGTCGACATCCAGCTGAAGCGCCTGGCGCGGCTGCTGGAGGAGCGCAAGATCACGCTTGAGGTCAGCGACGAGGCGCGCGACTGGCTGGCGGGGCGCGGCTATGATCCGGCTTACGGCGCCCGTCCGCTGAAGCGGGTGGTGCAGAAGAACGTGCAGGATCCGCTGGCCGAGCTGATCCTGGCCGGCAACGTGAAGGATGGCGATGTGGTGCCGGTGAACGCCGGGCCGCTTGGCCTGACGGTTGGCGACATGGCGGTTGGCTCGGAAGCCGGCCGCCCCGCCGGCGCCGCCCTGAACTGAGGCGCAAACGCAAACTGAACGAACGCCGGGCCGCTCGCCCGGCGTTCGCGTTTATGGAGTTTCCGCTTCGCCCGGAACGGCCGGCTGGTCGTCAACGAAGCCGCAGGCCGCCAGCTGCGCCAGCATGTGCGGCGGCGGCGGCGCGACGACGCTGACCGGCGGCCGGCTGGCGTAAAGCGGAATGGTCACGGAACGCGCATGCAGATGCAGGCCGGGCCCGCCATGACGCGGCGTGGCGCCGTAGACGGCGTCGCCGAGAATCGGCCAGCCCATGGCGGCGCAGTGCACGCGCAACTGGTGGGTGCGGCCGGTGACGGGCGCCAGCGCCACGAGGGCGCGCGGCGCCGCGCTGTCGGTGGATTTGCCCAGCAGGCGCCAGCGGGTGAGCGACGGCAGCCCGGCCGGATCGACCTTCATCCACCAGCCGCGATCCGGGTCGCGCTTGCCCAGCGGCAGGTCGATCTCGCCGCTCTCCGCTTCCGGGTGGCCTTCGACAACCGCCAGATAGGTCTTGTCGATGTCGCCGGCCTTGAACATGCGTCCGAGCTTGTCGAGCGCCTTGCGATGGCGGCCAAGCACCAGGCAGCCGGAGGTGTCGCGATCAAGCCGGTGGGCGAGGGCGGGGATGCGCGGCAGGCCAAAGCGCAGCGCATCGAAAGCGCTTTCCAGATCCGGCGCGTTCTTCCAGTCGGCCGCCGCCGGCCCGCGATGCACGGGCACGCCGAACGGCTTGTTGATGACGAGCATCAGCCCGTCGCGATACAGCACCCGGTCAATCATGCCGGCGCGCAGCTCGTCGAGGGTTGGGGGAGAAGGCGCGTCGGCGTGGAGCATGGTCATCATCGGGTCCGGTCGTTCGCATCGCTGTACTGCCGCGCGGCGGGCGGCGCAAATTTTGCCGGCCGCTCCCATATTCCGCCAGGTTGCGGTTGCCATCGCCGTGGCGGTGGTTAAGACCATGGATCAGGCGGGGCGCGCGGAATTCCGGCGTGGAAACAACGTGGCCGCCAGTGTTCATGGGGCCATGGGCGCGGACAGACGGACGGCGGTTGCCGGCGATCATCGGGAATGACATGAGCGACAACGACAGGAAAGGCTTCTTTTCACGATTGTTCGGCGGCAAGAAAAATGCCGGCGACGCGGAGAAGCCAGCCGGGACGCCTGAAAAGCCCGACCAGGACGCGGCAGCGCTGGATGACGCGCCAGCAGCGCCCGAAGCGGTGACGCCGGCGCCTGCGGTTGAAGCGACGCCGGCGCCAGCTGCCGAAACGCCCGTTGCGCCAGCGCCGGTTGCCCCGTCATCCGTTACGCCAGCCGCCCCAGCGTCAGCCCCGCTCGCGCCCGTGGTTCCGCCGCAACAGGCGCCTGCATCGCAGGAGGCGCCCGCGTCGCAAGAGGCGCCTGCGCAGCAAGAGGCGTCTGCGCAGCAGGAGGCGCCTGCACAGCAAGCGGCGCCCGACGCGCCAATCCCGCCGGCTTCCGCGCCGCCGCCTGCTCCGGTCCAGCCGGTCAAACAAAGCTGGTGGCAGCGGCTGAAGGGCGGCCTGTCCCGCACCTCGTCCTCGATCGGGACCGGCATCACCGATCTGTTCGTGCGCCGCAAGCTCGACGCGGCGGCGCTGGAGGATCTGGAAGACATCCTGATCCAGTCAGATCTTGGCGTCGACACCACCGACCGCATCATCAAGGCGGTCAGCGCCGGCCGTTACGACAAGGAAATCTCCGCCGAGGAGGTGAAGCAGGTGCTGGCGCGCGAGGTGGAGGCGACGCTGACGCCGGTGGCGCAGCCGCTGGTCATCGACGCGAGCCACAAGCCGTTCGTCATCCTGATGATCGGCGTCAACGGCGCCGGCAAGACCACCACCATCGGCAAGCTGGCGCAAAAATTCCGGGCCGAGGGCCGCTCGGTGATGCTGGCGGCGGGCGACACCTTCCGGGCGGCGGCCATCGAACAGCTCAAGGTCTGGGGCGAGCGCACCGGCGCGACCGTGATCGCCCGCCCGCAGGGATCGGACGCGGCGGGTCTCGCCTTCGACGCCCTGAAGGAAGCGAAGGAACGCGGCGTCGACGTGCTGATGATCGACACCGCCGGCCGCCTGCAAAACAAGGCGGGCCTGATGGCCGAGCTGGAAAAAATCGTTCGCGTGGTGAAAAAATTCGACCCCGGCGCGCCGCACGCGGCGTTGCTGGTGCTAGACGCCACCACCGGCCAGAACGCCGTCAATCAGGTGGAGATTTTCGCCAAAACCGCCGGCGTTACCGGCCTGGTGATGACCAAGCTCGACGGCACGGCGCGCGGCGGCATCCTGGTGTCGATCGCGGCGAAATCCGGCCTGCCCGTCCACTTCATCGGCGTCGGCGAGAGCGTCGATGACCTGGAGCCGTTCTCCGCCCGCGACTTCGCCCGCGCCATCGCCGGGCTGCCCGAGGAGCAATGAGGCGTTTGCCGGAGGCTGCGCGCGGCGCGTGAATGGCGCTGCCCGGGATGGCTGATGGAGCCGGTCTTGCCTGGGAGGGCCCCCGGGATCCCGGGCGGACTGACCGGCTGGTCGCCCGCCCGGTTTGCGAAGCGCCGCGATCAGCGCGCGGCGCCGCCGCCGCCATACTGGCGTATGAGTTCCTGGGCCCGCTCGCAGGCGGCCGTGCACTGCATCACGTCGCTTTGCTGGCCGCTTACCAGAAGCTTCCGGAGGCAGATGCGGATGCAGGAGGCCTGGTCGATGTCAGGGGGGCTGGCGGCTGCAACGGGGGTGACGGCGGCGAGCGCCAGGATCAGGGCAAATGTCTTCAGCATGCGGGTCCTGAAAGAGCTTTGACAGGGCAATGAATGCGCCGGGCGGCTGCAGGCCGCCCAAGCAGGTCGCCCAAGCCGGATCACGCGAAGCGTCGCCGCTTCGCGTTGCCGGATGAGATCGGGCTGGCGCAGGCGCCGGTTCAGTCGGCGGCCTGCCGGCGCAACTGGCGCATCGATGACGGGTGTATCGCCGGCTGGCGCATCCTGGCGATGTGCGCCGCTGGCTGCAGGAGGTTGCGCAACGCGCGCAGACCATCCGGGTTGCGCGGCTCACGACGGCTCAGTCCTCCCGTCGCCAGGATGATTGGATCAAGCTCGTTGAGACAATTGTCCATGCAGCTCAGATAGGCGTCTCCCCACTCTACGTCGCAGCGGTGCTCGCAGATCAGCTGGAAACGGCTTGCCTGGGCGGCGCCCGCGCACATGAGCGATGCGGCGACCAGAATGAATATCCGCATCATGGCGTCTCATGCTCCTGGCTGCTGGCGCAGATCAGCGGGCTGCAGGAACTTGCTCCCGCCGGGAAGGCGACGGTGCACATCCGGTAGCAAAGCGGCGATGCGTGAATCTGATCGGCGCGGCCGGCCGTGGTCGACAAGGCAAATCCTGCTGTCGACATGATAAATATCAAGTAAAATCGCGACAACATTGCATATCTCCATTTATTATTAAATAAATCAGGATAAAATGCATATATTATTTATTTGCATTTCATTGTTATAAATAAAAGCGTATTTGAGTAAAGTTGTGATGGTGCTTGACCGGGGCGGCGTCCATGTCGCCAGAGCCGCGATCTGGCGTCACCCTGGCGCGGGCGTTGTTCGCGCGCTGCCTTTCACGTGAAGCGGAGGACGGCGCTGATGGGACGTTCTCTCGCGACGTTCTCTCGCGACGGTCTCTTGGAGTGCGCTCTCACAACAAAGGTCCGCAGCGTCACGGCTGGACGTCGCTGGTCTTCGACCGGTCGAGCAATTGGTCGAAAATGCACAATTTGAGGCAATGACCGAGTTGCAGGGGGTGGTTGGCCGTGCAGAAGCGCCAGCACCTGTCGGCGTCGCTGTCTGTCAGGGCGCCGATGGCCGGGGTGGCCATCAGCAGGGCGCTCGCGACAAGCGCGGAGGCGCGGGGTGATGAGCAGGGGGTGGTCATGGGAGGTCCTTCCCGATGGCGGCCTTGCGCGACAAGGCGTCTGCCAGGGATCATCCCGATGATGGCGGCCTCGCCATATCCATGATTGGGGACTGCGCGCGTCCTGTCGGCTCATGGCCAAGGCCGGCCAAGAATTTTCCCGAGATCACAATCCTGGCGCCAGCCAGCCGCCCGCGCGCCGCGGCGCGCGGCATATCGCGGGCCGCCGGGGATTTTCGTCGCCACAAGGGCGAGACCGGAGGAGAGGGGACAAGGGGGCAGGGGGCCAAGGGGAAAGCCAGGAGGGCGAGGCCAGCCCCTGCCGCAAGGCCTCCAGATCCCGTCGCGCCGCTCATCCCGCAACCGGTTCCGAACAGCGCGCTGGCCGGATCAGGCCGGCCGGCGCGCCGCGTTCATCAGCCCCGGCGGTTCTGCCGGTTATTGACCAGCTCATCCACCACCGCCGGGTCCGACAGGGTCGACGTGTCGCCCAGCGCGCCGAAATCATCCTCAGCGATCTTGCGCAGGATGCGGCGCATGATCTTGCCGGAGCGGGTCTTCGGCAGATTGGGCGCGAACTGGATCAGATCCGGCGTGGCGATCGGTCCGATTTCCTGACGCACCCAGACCACCAGCTCCTTGCGCAGCGCTTCGGTCGGCTCGATGCCGGACATCAGCGTGACATAGGCGTAGATGCCCTGGCCCTTGATGTCGTGCGGATAGCCGACCACCGCCGCTTCGGAGACGCTGACATGGGCGACCAGCGCCGATTCCACCTCGGCGGTGCCCATGCGGTGGCCGGAGACATTAATGACGTCATCGACCCGGCCGGTGATCCAGTAATAGCCGTCGGCGTCGCGCCGGCAGCCGTCGCCGCTGAAATATTTGCCTGGATAGGTGGAGAAATAGGTGTCCATGAAGCGCTGGTGGTCGCCGTAGACCGTGCGCATCTGGCCGGGCCATGAGTCGGCGATCACCAGATTGCCTTCGGCCGCGCCTTCCAGCACCTTGCCATCGGCGTCAACCAGCTCGGGCCGGATGCCGAACAGCGGCAAGGTGGCGGAGCCCGGCTTCAGCGTGGTGGCGCCAGGCAGCGGGCTGATCAGCACGCCGCCGGTTTCAGTCTGCCACCAGGTGTCGACGATCGGGCAGCGGTCATCGCCGACGACCCGGTGATACCACTCCCAGGCCTCCGGGTTGATCGGCTCGCCCACCGACCCCAGCAGGCGCAACGAGGCGCGGGAGGTTGCCTTCACCGGCGCGTCGCCGGCCTGCATCAGCGAGCGCAGGGCGGTGGGAGCGGTGTAGAAGGTGTTGACCTTGTGCTTGTCGATCACCTGCCAGAACCGCGACATGTCCGGATAATTCGGCACGCCCTCGAACATCAGCGTGGTGGCGCCGTTGGTCAGCGGTCCATAGAGAATATAGCTGTGTCCGGTCACCCAGCCCACGTCGGCGGTGCACCAGTAGATGTCGCCGTCATGGTAGTCGAAGACATATTTGTGGGTGATCGAGGTGTAGACCAGATAGCCGGCGGTGGTGTGCAGCACGCCCTTCGGCTTGCCGGTGGAGCCGGACGTATACAGGATGAACAGCGGGTGCTCCGCCTCCACGTGCGCGCACGGGCACTCGGCGGTGACCATCTCGCGCGCCGCGTCGTACCAGACGTCGCGCAGCGGATCCATGGCGACATTGGCGCCGGTGCGCCGCACCACGATGACGTGGTCGACGTCGACGCCCGGCGGCAGACGGTCGATGGCGGCGTCGACATTGGCCTTCAGGGCCACCTTGCGGCCGCCGCGCAAACCTTCGTCGGCGGTGATGACGACGCGCGAGCCGCAGTCCTCGATACGGCCAGCGAGGGAATCCGGCGAGAAGCCGCCGAACACCACGGAATGCACGGCGCCGAGGCGGGCGCAGGCCAGCATGGCGTAGGCCGCCTCCGGGATCATCGGCATGTAGATGGTGACGCGATCACCCTTGCTGACATTGCGGTTGCGCAGCACGTTGGCGAAACGGCAGACCTCGTCATGCAGTTCCTGATAGGTGATGTGCTTCGACTCGGACGGATCGTCGCCTTCCCAGATGATGGCGACCTGATCGCCGCGCGTCTCCAGGTGCCGGTCGATGCAATTGTAGGCGGCGTTGGTGACGCCGTCCTCATACCAGCGGATCGACACGGCCCCGGGGGCGAAGCTGGTGTTCTTAACGCGGGTATAGGGCCTGAACCAGTCGATGCGCTGGCCATGCTCGCCCCAGAACGCCTCCGGATCGGCGACCGAGGCGTCGTACATCTCCTGGCTGGTCCGCGGATTGAGCCAGGCGCGCGCCTGCCATTCGGGAGACGGCGGATAGGTCTTGCCGTGGGACAGGTCGGTCATCGCGTGCTCCCGGAAGTTCGGCGCTGCATGGGGCTGGCCGCCCCTGGGCGCGCGTCATGTTGACGTATTGGCCGCGAGGTTAGCCGCGCGCGGCCTTGCGGCGCAAGGCGGCCAATGGATCAGGACAGTGGACCGCGCGGACGCTGCATCATTCGGCGGGCAGCCCGCCCAGTTCGCGCACCACGCGCCACTCTTCCTCCGTCACCGGTTGCACCGACAGGCGGGAATTGTTGACCAGCACCATGTCTTTCAGGCGTGGCTCGTGCTTCGCCTCTTCCAGGGTGACGGGGCGCGGCAGCGCCTCGATCGCCTTGATGTCGACCATGCCGAATTTGCCGGTCGGGTCGGTGTGATCGGGGTAATAGGGCCTGATGACCTCGACGGTTCCGACGACCGCCTTGCCCTGGTTGGAATGATAGAAAAAGCCAAGGTCGCCAACCTTCATCGCCATCATGTTCTGCTTGGCGACATGGTTGCGCACGCCATTCCAGTGCTCGCCGGCGTCGCCGCGCGCTGTCTGCTGTTCCCAGGACCACGTGTCCGGTTCAGATTTGAACAGCCAGTAAGCCATGAATCCTGCTCCTGCCGTGAGTTTCGGCGATTGATCCGCGCGCCGGGAAAAAGGGTCTTAACCCTCGCGCCGCAATGGTCGCATCATCAGCGCGTCCACGGCGTGGTCGATGCTGAGGCGTCCGTCAAGGATATCCGCGACGGCGCTCGCCACCGGCATGTCGACCCCGGCGGCGCGGGCGCGTTGCAGCAGCACCGGCGCCGTCGCCGCGCCTTCGGTCAGTTTGCCGCCGCTGGCCGCGGCCATCTCGACGCCGGCCCCCAGCGCTTCGCCGAAGGCGAAGTTGCGCGACTGGGCCGAGCCGCAGGTCAGCACCAGGTCGCCGAGCCCGGAAAGTCCCATCAGCGTCGCCGTCTCGCCGCCAAAGGCGGTGGCGAAGCGCACCATCTCGGCGAAGCCGCGCGCCACCAGAGCGGCGCGGGCGCTTTCGCCGAGGCCGCGCCCCATGACGATGCCGCAGGCGATGGCCAGCACGTTCTTGGCGGCGCCGCCAATCTCGACGCCGCGCATGTCGCCGCTGTGATAGACGCGCAGGGTCGGGCCCGAGAGGCGGCGGGCCAGCCGCGCCGCCAGTTGTGCGTCATCCGCCGCCAGAACCACGGCCGTCGGCAGGCCCCGCGCCACGTCGGCGGCGAAGCTGGGGCCGGAGAACACAGCCGGAACGGCCTCCGGCAGGGCCTGGCGCACCACGTCGGACATGAACAGGCCGGAGCCGCGCTCGATGCCCTTGGCGCAGATGATGACCGGCAGGCCGGGGCGCGACAGGTGCGGTTTCAGCCCGGCGAGGGCGGCGCGAATCTGCTGCGCCGGAATCACCAGCAGCACCGCATCGGCGTCCGCCATGATGGCTGGATCGGAGGATGGCGCGACGCCGTCCGCCAGGGTGACGCCAGGCAGGAAGCGGGCGTTCTCATGCCGGGCCGCCATCTGCGCCATGTCGGCGACGTTGCGGCCCCACAAAGGGACGGCGTGCGCGTCGGGCGTCGCGCCGGCGTCTGGTTGGGCCCGGGCGGCCGCGTTGGCCAAAGCGGTTCCCCAGGCGCCCGCGCCGATCACGGCGATGCGCAGGGAGGATGCAGGGGCGCCGGATGTGTCTGTCATCGCCGTCGGGTCCGTCATCGCCGTCGGATCTTGCATCCCCGTCAGGCCTTGGCGCCGGCGCGGGTGTCCTTGCTGGCGTCCAGCGGCCAGCGCGGACGGGCGGCGACGGTGAGATCGTCCTGGATGCCCATGCGCAGCCGCTCAAGTCCGGCCCATGCGATGATGGCGCCATTGTCGGTGCACAACGCCAGTGGCGGAGCCACCAGCCGCACGCCGGATTCGGCCGCCAGCCGCTCCAGCCCGCGCCGGATCGCCATATTGGCGGCGACGCCGCCGGCGACGACCAGCGCCGTGGGGTGGCCGGCAATGTCGCGGAAGCCGCGCAGGGCGACGCGGGTGCGGTCGGCCACCACGTCCACCACCGCCGCCTGGAAGGAGGCGCACAGGTCCGAGACGTCCGAAGCGCGCAGCGGCAGGATTTTCTGGGCTTCCTGACGCACGGCGGTTTTCAGGCCCGACAGGGAGAAGTCGGCCACCGGCCGGCCCTGCATGGGGCGCGGCATGTGGAAGCGCTCCGGGTTGCCCTTTGCCGCCTCGCGTTCGACCTGGGGCCCGCCGGGATAGGGCAGGCCCAGCATCTTGGCCACCTTGTCGAAGGCCTCGCCGATGGCGTCGTCGATGGTGGTGCCGAGCCGGACATAATCGCCGACGCCGCGCACGGCGATGAGCTGGGTGTGGCCGCCGGAAGCCAGCAACAGCAGGTAGGGAAACTGCACCTGCTCGACCAGGCGCGGCGTCAGGGCGTGACCCTCCAGGTGGTTCACGGCGATCAGCGGCTTGCCGGTGACGAGGGAAAGCGCCTTGGCGGTGGTGAGGCCGATCATGACGCCGCCAATCAGGCCAGGGCCGGCGGCGGCGGCAAACCCGTCGATGTCGGAGAGTTCGACGCCGGCGCGCTCCAGGGCGCGGGCGACCATGTGATCCACCGCCTCCACATGGGCGCGGGCGGCGATTTCCGGCACGACGCCGCCATAGGCCGCATGGGCGGCGATCTGGCTCAGCACCTCGCTGGAGCGGATGATCGGACGCCCGGCGCCATCGGTTTCAACCACGGCCGCCGCCGTTTCGTCGCAGGTGGTCTCGATGCCGAGGACGCGCATGATGCTCCCGTAATTCCGCCGCTGACAGGCTTCCGGCCAGGGGCAGGCCCCGTCCGGTTGCAAGGAATTCTGCCCTATCGTTTTGATTTGACGCGCTTTCCTGATGCGAAGCAGCGTCGGGCCCGTCTGGAAATGCTTTAGAGCATGTTGCAGGCAAAGGAAATTGCCAAGCGCTTGCCAGGTGATTGCAAGGCTCTTGCAGGACGCTTGCAAGACGCGTGAACCGGGCGCGCGCGGCCGGCGGCGCCGGAAGCCCTGTGGACGACAGGCGGACGGTTGCGGCAACCTGTCCGCAAATCGGTTCCCACTTTTGCAACCAATGTTTTATAGAGACCGCGCTGGAGCGCGCCTGGCAATGGTCTTTTCCGCCAGGGGCGCGCCCTGTGACGCCCGGATTCGCAGCCAATGCTGCAGCGTGCGTTCCGGCTGGCCGTCGGAACGCACGCCTGTATTTTGAGACAGGACCGCCATATGTCCATTTCCCGCCTTGTCGTCGGCACGCGCGGAAGTCCGCTGGCCCTCGCCCAGGCGAACATCGTGCGGGACCGTCTGATCGCCGCCATGGGTCTCGATCCCGACCAGGTGGTGCTGGAGGTGATCCGCACCACTGGCGACATGATTCAGGACCGCGCCCTGTCCGAGGCAGGCGGCAAGGGGCTCTTCACCAAGGAGCTGGACTCGGCCCTGCAGGCCGGGGCCATTGACCTGGCGGTGCATTCGGCCAAGGACCTGCCAACCTGGCTGCCTGACGACCTGACGATCGCTGGCTATCTGGAGCGCGAGGACGTGCGCGATGTGCTGATCGCGCCCGGCGCGCGCGGGCTTGGCGACCTCCGTCCCGGGGCCGTGGTGGGCACGGCCTCGCTGCGCCGCGCCGCCCAGGTGCGCCGTCTGCGCCCGGACGTGACCACCGGCCTGTTGCGCGGCAATGTGCAGACCCGTCTCGCCCGTCTGCATGAAGGCCGTTTCGACGCCACGCTGCTGGCTTCGGCCGGCTTGCGGCGGCTGGGCGTGAGCGATCCCTCCGCCACGGTTCTTGAACTGGACGAGATGCTGCCGGCGGTTGGCCAGGGCGCCATCGCCATCACGGCGCGCGCTGGCGATGCGCCGGTGCTTGCGGCGCTGGATCGCATCATCTGTTCCGCCACGGGCCATGCGCTCGCCGCCGAGCGCGCCTTCCTGACAGTGCTGGACGGTTCTTGCCGCACGCCGATCGCCGGCCTGGCCCAGGTGCAGGGCGGCCGGCTGCGACTGCGCGGCCTGCTGCTGGCTCTGGATGGCTCCGAATGGGTGGAGACGGTGCGCGAAGGGCCGGTCAGCGACGCCCGCGCCCTTGGCGACGACGCTGGCCGCGATATTCAGGCCCGCGCCAATCCGGCGCTGCTGCAGCATCAGGGCGACCGGAGCTGAGGTCCGGCCGGCTGGTTGAATTCTCTGGCCGCAGTCGCCTTTTGTCCGGAACCGGTTCACAATGACGCTGGGAAGGCGCGCCGGGGCCATGTGCGTGAACGCAGGCCCTCTGGCGAAGGTTGCGGCGGCGAAGGTTGCGGCGGATCGGGAGAGGCCCATGCGGATACTCGTCACGCGTCCAGGATCACGCGCCGGCCAGACGGAGCAGCGCCTGCGCGGGAGGGGGCATGATGTGGTCCGGGCCCCGGTGCTGAGCATCGTGCCGAGCGGCCAGCCGATGCCGCATGGCGTGTTCGACGCCCTCATCCTCACCAGCCCCGGCGCCCTGCTGGCGTTTCCCGAGCCGCCCGTGCACCTGCCGGTGCTGGCGGTGGGCGACCGCACGGCGGAAGACGCCCGCCGCGCCGGCTTCCTGCATGTCATGTCGGCCGCTGGCGACCGGCTCGATCTGGCCGACATGGCGCGCGAAACCCTGCCGCCGGAGCGTCGCCTGCTGATGGCCGTAGGGCGCGAACGCAAGGAAGATCTGGCCGACCTGCTGCGTCACGCCGGGCATGATCCGGTGATCTGGGTTTGCTACCATGCCGACGCCGTCGAGGCGCTGCCGCCCGAGGCGGAGCGCGCCCTGGCCGGCGGGCAGATCGACTGCGTGCTGCACTACTCGCCGCGCAGCGCCGGGGTGTTTGTCGAACTGGCCGATCAGGCTGGCGTGCGCGACGCGGTTGAATCCATCGCTCATATCGCCATCTCTGATGACGCCGCCGCGGTGCTGCGGGCGGCCGGTTTCGATCGCATCGTGACCGCGCGCCATCCGGACGAAGATGGCATGATGGCGGCTCTGGAAGAGCTGGAGGCGGTCAGGTAACGCCGGCGGGCCACTCTGCAGGCCGCTTTTTGGACAACGCTTTCACGGAGAACGACGGACGATGACGGACAGCTCCTCGACTGGAAAAGGCTCCCCTGGCGCTGGCGGCGCCGCCGGCGGCTCAACTGGAGGGGAGAGCAGGTCCACGACTGGCAAATCATTGCGCCAGCCGACGACCATCGACCTGAAGGCGACGGCGTCTTCGATCGTTGATCCAGCGGGCGCGACCGCCAATTCCCCACCCGCATCCCCTTCTTCCTCCCCCTCTTCTGCGCCCCCCCCCGCCAGCCAGTCCCCGGCCGGGCCCTCCGGCGCATCCGCCGCGACCGCGCCGGCGGCGGGTTCGAAAGCCTCGTCCGCGACTGCGACTGGAGCCTCCGCCAAAGCGGCTTCCGCCGCATCCGCCGTGTCTTCATCCGCCGCGCCGGCGTCGGCCGGGGCCGGCGAGCGGCCGGCCGCGCGCCCGGCAACGGAAACGGCGTCAGCCAGTTCGCCGAAGCCGGCGGCCGGTCCCGCTGGTGGTCAGACAACGCCGCGCGCTCCGGCGGGGCCGACTGAACCGTCGCCATCGGCCCGGTCCGGGCTTGGGTTTGCCGGTGGGTTGCTGGCGGCGGTCATTGGCGCCGCCGCAGGCGTCGCCGGAGCCTGGGCCGTCTCGGTGATTCATCCCGGCAGTATCGCCACGATCCAGCAGGATGGCTCCATTGAGCAGCGGATCTCGGCTGTCGAGCAGGAACTGTCGGTTCGCATGGCGGCGCTGGCGCCGAAAACCGAGGTGGCGGCCCTGGCCGACAGGCTGACCGCGCTCAACCAGCAGCTTGCAACCCTGGGCGACCGCACCGGCGCTGAAATCCGCGAAATTCGCGCCCTTGCGGCGCGCCCGGCTGGCCCTGGCGCCGCCGGCGCCCAGGCGGCGGGTAACGCGGAGGGCAACGCTGCAGGCGACGCGGCGTTGCAATCACAGATCGCGGCGCTGGAAAGCCGTCTCGGCAGCGTTGAGCAGGCGGCGCGGGAAGCGGGCGCGCTGGCCAGCGCCGTGAGCGGCCAGATCCGGACGCTGGACGAGGCGGTGCGCAAGGTCGATCCGGCCGCCGCGCAGGCGGCGGCGCAGGGCGCAGCGCGTCTGGCCGAGCAGGCGGGCGGGCGCATCAGCAACCTCGATGCGCGGCTGAATGACCTGACGCGGCAGATCGCGGGCGCCGGCAACGATCAGCGCATCGCGGCGCTGGCCCAGGCAGTGGCGGCGGCGGATGCGCTGGCGGCGATTCGCAACGGCAGGCCGTTGCCGCGCGCCTCCGCCAGCCTGGCGGCGGCTGGCGGCGGCAATAACGTCGCGGCGCTGATGCATGCGGAGACAGGCAGCGTCGCCAGCGTGGCCAGGCTGCAGCATGAATTCGCCGCCGTGCGCGACCGGCTCGCCGCCTTGCAGCATCAGAACGAAGGCGTGCTGGACCGGCTGACCGCGAGCGCTTCGCGGCTGGTGCGCGTGCGGCCCATCGATCAGGAGGGACGGCCGGTGGCCGCCGCGGAAGGCTCGCTGGACAGGGTTTCGGATCTGCTGGCCGCCGGCAATCTGGCCGGCGCCGACGCCGCCTGGCGGGCGCTGCCGCAGGCGCTGCGCGACGCGGCGCCGGATTTCGGCGCGGCGCTGGCCGCCCGGGTCAACGCGGAGCAGGCGGCGCGCGGCGCCCTTGACGCCGCGCTGGCGACGCTCGCCCAGCCGGGCCAGGCCAAACCAGCTCAGGCAGACCCGGTCAGGCAAGACCAGCCAGGCCCCGCCAGGCAAGACCAATCTGGCCCCGCCAGGCAAGACCCCGCCAGGCAAGGCCAGGGGAGCCGCCCATGATCCGGATCCTCTGGTACATTGTCCTTATCGCCGTTCTGGCCACCGGCGCCGCCTGGCTGGCGGACAGGCCTGGCGACGTGGCCGTGGTCTGGCAGGGGTATCGCATCGAAACCTCCGTGGCGGTGGCGGTGCTGCTGATGCTGGCGGTGATCGTCGTCGCCCTGCTGGCCTGGACCGTGCTGCGCATGATCTTGCGCACGCCGGACCTGCTGGGTTCGGCGACCACGGGGCGGCGGCGTGCGCGGGGCTTCGCCGCGTTGTCGCGCGGCATGATCGCCGTTGGCTCCGGCGACGCCGCCATGGCGCGCCGCTATGCCCTGGAGGCAGGGAAGTTGCTGGGCCGTGAGCCCATGACCCTGCTGCTGCGCGCCCAGGCGGCGCAGCTCGCGGGCGATCGCAAAACGGCGGAAGCGGCTTTCAACGCCATGCTGGAGCAGCCGGAAACCCGGGTTCTGGGCCTGCGCGGCCTGTATGTGGAGGCGCGGCGCAAGGGCGATCTGCCCAACGCCTTCGCCTTCGCCGGCAAGGCGGCGCAGCTTGATGCAGCCGCGGGATGGGCCAATGAGGCCATGCTGGAGCACCTGGGCGCGCAGCGCCGCTGGCGCGAGGCGCTGGCCATGCTGGAGCGTCGCCTCGCCACTGGACGGATGGACAGGGAGCTGGCGCGCCGCCAGCGGGCGGTGCTGCTGACCGCCGACGCGCTGGACAGCGCCGATACGGATCCCGATGGCGCACTGGAGGCGGCGCGCCAGGCGGCGAAACTGGCGCCGGACCTCGTTCCGGCGGTGGCGCTGTACGGGCGGCTGCTGGCGCGCCAGGGCGCGCTGCGCAAGGCAGCGCGGGTGCTGGAGGCTGGCTGGAAGCAGTCGCCGCACCCGGAGATCGCCGCCGCCTATATCGACATGCGGCCGGGCGATTCGGCGCTGGATCGCCTCGACCGGGCCCGCAACCTGCAACGGCTGACGCCAGGCCACGCGGAGGCGCGCATCATCGTGGCGCGGACGGCCATTGATGCCCGCGAATATGACCGGGCGCGGGCGACGTTGGAGCCGCTGCTGAAGAACCGCCCGCCGGCGCGGGTCTGCCTGATGATGGCCGAGATCGCCGAGCACGGTCCGGCCGGTTCGGGCGCGGTGCGCGAATGGCTGGCGCGGGCTTCGCGGGCGCCGCGCGACCCGGCCTGGATCGCCGATGGCGTGGTCTGCGACCATTGGGAGCCGATCTCGCCGGTCAGCGGCAGACTCGACGCCTTCGTCTGGGCGGCGCCAACGGAACTGCTGGGCGCCCACCCCGCCGCCGGAACATCGGAAGACGTGATCGCCGACGCGGATGAGGCGGGGGTGGCTGGCTATCTGAAAACCGCAGAGGCAGATGCCGACGCGATGGCGCCGTCGAGGGGCAGGGTGATCGAGGCGGCGGTTGCGCCGCCGGCGGAAACAGCGGCCGGCAGACCGTCGCCAGCCGCCGCCACGCCGGACGCATCGCCGGTTAAAACGCCGGTGAAACCGCCGGAGCGGGGAGCGGGCGCGGACAAACCTCCGGCTCCGCCGCCGCCATTGTCCGACGCCGAAGCCCGGCAAAAGGGCGAGGCGGCCGCGACGGCAAGGCCCGCCGGCAGGGCGGCGGAGGTCAAAGCGGATGGCGAGGCGACCTCCAGGCCGCGGGTGGTCGCATCGCGGCCGCCGCCGTCCGAGGTAATCTTCCCCATGGCGTATGCGCCCGATGATCCAGGCCCGCGCGCGGACGATGAAGAGGCGGCGCAGCCGGTCACGCGGCGCATCAATCTTTGAACAATGCTTCAGGCGGGACGGCGACGTTCCGCCTGAATTGTTTTCCCGGCGTGAACCGGCGTCCGCTCCGGCTGGAGCGGGGCTCGCGGGGCTGACATGGCAGGTCTGGCAGGGCTGGCAGGTCTGGTCTGGCCGGGCTCGGAAATCGCCTCACCCCAGGAAGGAGGCGGAAGCTCCCCAGGAAGGAGGGGGAAGCTCCGCTCCGTTCAGAGCGCCGCCTCCCACGCACCCCCTTCCGCGCATCCCCTCCCGCGCGTCAGGCCGCCGCCTTGACCCGGATAGCGGTGCGCGGGGCCTCGGCAGGGGCGAAGCTGTCGGCGCGGGCGATGCGCCAGGCGTCAGCGTAGAATGGATGGGCTTCGCCGCCGCTGAGCAATTCGCCGCGCTCCAGGAACGGGAACAGATGCGAGAACAGCCGGATTTCCGTTGAATTGACCCGGCGCGCAATATGGTGTGGCGCGATTTCGGATGGGTGACGCAGGCCCGCAGCCGCCAGCAGCTCCGCCAGCGCGTGCAGGGTGCTGCGATGGAAATTGGCGACGCGCTGGGCCTTGTCAGTGATCACAACAGCGCGCTGGCGCAGGGGATCCTGGGTGGCGACGCCGGTCGGGCAGTGGTTGGTGTGGCAGCTGCGCGACTGGATGCAGCCGATGGCGAACATGAAGCCGCGGGCGCTGTTGATCCAGTCCGCCCCCAGCGCCATGGCGCAGGCCATGTCGAATGCCGAGATGATCTTGCCGGCGGCCCCGATGCGGATCTGGTCGCGCAGGCCGGCGCCGACAAGGGTGTTGTGAACAAACAGCAGCGCCTCGCGCAGCGGCACGCCCATATTGTCGGTGAATTCCACCGGCGCCGAGCCGGTGCCGCCTTCGGAGCCATCGACCACAACGAAATCGGGAACGGTTCCCGTCTCCAGCATCGCCTTGACGATGGCCATGAACTCCCACGGCTGGCCGATGGACAGCTTGAAGCCCACCGGCTTGCCGCCGGACAGTTCGCGCAGTTCCCTGACGAAGGCCATCATTTCCAGCGGCGTATGGAACCGGCTGTGCGATGGCGGCGAGACGCAGTCATGCCCCATGGGCACGCCACGGGTTTCGGCGATTTCCGGCGTGATTTTGGTTGCCGGCAAAATGCCTCCGTGCCCTGGCTTGGCGCCCTGGCTGAGCTTGATCTCGATCATGCGGATGCGCGGATCGGTGGCGCGGGCGGCGAATTTTTCCGGCGAGAACGAGCCATCCGGGTTGCGGCAGCCAAAATAGCCGCTGGCGATCTGCCACACGAGATCGCCGCCATGGCGCAAATGATAGGGGCTGACGCTGCCTTCGCCGGTGTCCTGGCTGAACTCGCCAAGTTTGGCGCCACGGTTCAGCGACATGATGGCGTTGGCGCTGAGGGCGCCGAAGCTCATGGCCGATATATTGAGCACCGACCCCGAGTAGGGCTGGCTGCACTGGGCGTTGCCGATGGTGGTGCGGAAGGTCTTCGGGTCTGCCAGCGGGGCGGTGCGGATGGAATGGCCCATGAACTCGTAGCGGTCCGCATAGGTATCGAGCGTGGTGCCGAACGGGCGCTGGTCGGCTTCGGCCTTGGCGCGCTGGTAGACCAGCGAGCGCTGTGCCCGCGAGAACGGCAGGCTTTCCGCGTCGGTCTCAAAGAAATACTGGCGCATCTCCGGGCGCACCGCCTCGAAAATGAAGCGCATGTGGCCGATCACCGGATAGTTGCGGGTGATGGCGTGGCGGGTTTGCAGCAGATCATAGACGCCCACCAGGGTCAGCGCCGCGAACAGCCAGGCCCAGAGCCGGCCGAGCAACAGATGATCGGCAAACAGGCCGCACAGAACCATCAGAACGATGCAGCAGACGAAAATGGCGTAACGGCCGAGAAGCTTCAGCCTGAGTAAGTTCCGCATGGATTGGCCTTCCTGCCGTTCGACAAAATCCGCCTGACCTGAAGCCGGATTCTGTCAGGTTTCCTCATGCGCCCGCTTTTTCCGGGCGAGGCGCCGCCAGTTTGGGGGAGGCGCCGCCAGCTTGGGCAGGAGGCGCCGCCAGCTTGAGTAGGAGGCCCCGCCAGGCTGGATGCGAAGCGCCGCCAGCCCTGCTGCACATGTTCAGGGCGCGCGGCATGCGGCGAATTTTGCCCGGAACATAGCGACATTGGCGCCTCAGGTCATGGCAACGTCCGGCGGCGAGCGCCGGGAGCCGCCAAATTGGGGCTATTCAGCAGCGTAGCCCCTTATGACTTCATAAGGACGACCGCCGGCGCGACCGCAAGAACGCGCCGGAAGCGGTTCCTGACTGGTTCTGACGGCCGGTTTTGTTCCTGATTGAGCGATTGTTGTCCGTGCGTGACCGCACAGCCTGTGATTTGCGGCGGATGGCCCTTGCAAATACCCGCCGTTTGGGGCAAGGAAGCGCCCGGAAGCCGCTTTAGCTCAGTTGGTAGAGCACATCATTCGTAATGATGGGGTCAGGTGTTCGAGTCACCTAAGCGGCACCACTTTCCCTTCAGAAAAATTGACGTTTTCAGGCGGGTTGCCTTGCACATCAGCGCCATGCGCTTCGCTGGCGGCTGGTCGGGCATCCATGCGCCGGGTCGGCTCATGGTTTCTTCCGGCGACGCCAGGTGAGCGCCATATGCAGGCAAAGCGCCAGCGGTTCCGATGGCAGGCGGCCTGAGGTTGCAATGAGCAACGCGCGGTTGCCTTCAAAATCGAAGTCCGTGGCAAACTGCTCCCGGAACATGGCGACCAGCGGCGTTCTGCAATTGAACAGCACGGCGCATTTGTCCGGATTGGCCTTTGTCGCTCCCAATCTGATGGTGACACCGCTCCGGCTTGTCTGCGTCAGATAGGCTGGCTCGCCCCATTTCAGGGTTTCGCAAAGCGGTCCCACGCTTTCATCCCTGGCGGCCGTCGCAAACACCAGTTCACGGATTTCATGCAGCCGGGCCCGCACCGGCGCCGGAAAGCGCGCCAGCGCTTCGGCCACGGGCGCGGGAACGGGCGGACTGGTCATGACGCATTCCCGGTCATCGCGCATTCTCCGTTCATGAGCCGGAGCTTCTGAATTTCATGACCTTTCCTGCGCCGGGTCAAGTCCGCCCCTGCCGGCGTCCGGGTCCCGCAAAGTCCTGATTTCGCGGAACAATGCGCCAGTCCGGACGTGTGTTTTCCTTGAAAGCACCAAAACCGCGCTTTGAGTTGACGGCATGATCGACAGGCCCGCAATGGCGCTGGCGCCGTCTCCTGAAGACCGCGATGCGCTCACGGCGGCCCTCGCGGCCTACCGGCAGGCGATGACGATCCGCGACCGGACCCGCGGCGCCAACCTCGTCGCCCTCCACGAGGAGGCCTGTGAGGACATCCGCGCCCGCAGGGGCCTGCCTGCCCGCGATGCGGGAACTGACACACGCCAGGAGAAACGCGCGCGGCCTGACCAGAACGTCACGTCAGGGGCCGGCACATCTGCGCTTTGGTCTTGCTCCGGCGGTCAGGCGGCTGGAAAGTTGGCGGGTTGCCCCGATGGGCGGCCTGTTGCATCGCGGAAACCAGGCGGCTGTCTGTGTCCGGACAACGGCTGGGGGACTGCGGGGCCGTGGCGCGATCAGGCGGGCGCCGCCAGCAACACCTCACTTGCGCGCCATGATGCGCGACTGGCGGGAGATCAAACCGGCATTCCAGCGTCCGTGGAGCCAGCGGTGTGAACCAGGCGGCCGCGCGAGGCGCCATGCAGGCGAATCAGTTCAGTTGCCCCTGTCAATCTGCCGCATCGCGCCGGGCTACGCCATGCGCACGCGCACATAAGCGCACCTGCCAGTGCGGGCACTATGGCGCCAGTAACAACAGCAGAAGGCGCTGAAGCCGACATCATGGGAACAGAGGTACTGGTTGAAACGGTTTTGATTGCGGTGATTTTCACAAGCCTGGCGGCGCTGCTCATCCGGCAACGGCGCGGATAACAGCTAGGACAACGCCGGAAGGCGATGGCCAGGGCAGCCGTCCGCCTCCTTCCCGCGACAGCGGGACAGCATCAGGGTTCATTTCAGTCTTCCGCCGTTGGCTGGGTGGTGAATCCGGTCAGGGGGCCAAGGTCGACAGCGTCGCGCTCGATCTCGATGTCGCTGCTGACGTAGGCCGCGGTCAGTGCAGCGACCGAGCGCAGCGCATCAAGGTGGATGCGCTCATAGCCGTGGCTGGCGTCGACGCCGAAGGTAATCAGCGCGGTGCGCACGTCATGGCCGGCGACGATCGCGGAGGCGCTGTCGGAGCGGTAGTAGCGGAAGATGTCGCGCTGGAATGCGATGGCGTTGTCCTGGCACAGCCGGATCAGCTTGCGCGTCAGGTGGTAGTCGAACGGTCCGCCCATATCCGCCATGGCGATGGTGACGCCGGTTTCCCGGCTGTTCTGGCCCGGCGCGGTGACGCCATTGTCGACGGTGACCATGGAGGCGATGTCGCCCGTGAGTACGGCGGCGGCGCCGACGCCGATCTCCTCGGTGATCGAGAAGATGAACCAGGTGTCGACCGGCGGACGCCGGCCGGTTTCTTTTATGTCGTCCGCCAGCGCCTTGATCGCCGCCAGCATTGCCGCCACGCCGGCCTTGTCGTCGAGGTGGCGCGAAACGATGAAGCCGTTGTCCAGAAATTCTGGCTGCGGATCAATCGTCACCACATCGCCGATGGCGACTCCGATATGCTCCAGATCGGCGCGGGTGGCCGCATGCTCATCAATGCGCAGTTCGATGTTGTCCCAACTGGTGGATTGTGAGTCGACCTCATCGCCAAACCGGTGCCCGGACGCTTTCAGCGGCAGGATGGTGCCGCGACACGAGCCGTTCTCCATGAGTACGGTGCAGCGCGCCCCTTCGGCGAATCTGGCCGACCATGTGCCGATCGAAACCAGCTCGAGCCGGCCATTGTCCTTCAGCGCCCGCACCTGGGCGCCCAGCGTGTCGAGGTGGCCGATGACGGCCCGCGCCGGGCGGCGGCTTTCGCCGTACAGGCAGGCGCGGATGGCCCCGCGCCTGGTGATCTCATAATTGACGCCCAGCGCCGACAGTTCCTCGCAACAGGCGCGGACCACGTTGTCGGTGAAGCCAGAGGGGCTGGGAATATCCAGCAGACGGCGCAGGACATTGCAAAGATAGACGGTGTCGATCACGGGCCGGGCAGATTCTGCCGGCGTCGGGGCTGGATCCGTTGGCATGCGGGTCATGGAAAAGCCTGGTCTCCTGATGGAGCAATGTCTGGCGCAGCGGCTTATGGCCGGGATGCTGCCGGGAGCGAGTGCGGGAACAGCAGGTCGACGAAGCGCTGGGCTGTCGGTTGCGGCTCGTGGTTGGCGAGGCCGGGGCGTTCATTGGCCTCGATGAAGACGTAGTCCGCTCCGGCCGGGTTCGGGACGATGAAATCAACGCCGGTGACTGGAATGTTGATGGCGCGCGCCGCCTTCACGGCCGCTTCCGCCAGCGCCGGATGCACCGAGCCGGTGACGTCGTGGATCGCCCCCCCGGTGTGCAGGTTGGCGGTGTTGCGCACCTGCAGTTCGACGCCGGGCGGCAGCACGTTGCGCATGGCGTAGCCGGCGGCGGCGACGCAGCGGCGGGTTTCGTTGTCCAGCGGAATCCGCGACTCGCCGCCGGTCGCGGCGGCGCGACGGCGGCTCTGCCGCTCGATCAGGTCGACGATGGTGTGCTGGCCATCGCCGATGATGCTGGCCGGGCTGCGGATCGCCGCCGCCACCACCTGGTAGTCAATGACCACGAGGCGCAGGTCCTGCCCTTCCACATATTGCTCCACCAGCACCCGGTCGCTGAAGGCGCGGGCGGCGGCGATGGCCCCGGCTATGTCGTCACTGGCGTCGAGGCCGACGGCCACGCCCTTGCCCTGCTCGCCGCGCGCCGGCTTGATCACCACCTTGCCGTGCCGCGCCACAAAGGCATCGACCCCCTCGATGTCGTCGGCCTCGATCTGGTCTGGCACGCGCACGCCCGCCGCTTCGACGAAGCGGCGCGTTACCTGCTTGTCGTCGCAGATCGACATGGCTACCGCCGAGGTCAACTCGCTGAGGCTCTCGCGACAGTGGACCGAACGGCCGCCGTGGGTGATGCGGAAGAAGCCGCCCCCGGCGTCGGTGACCTCGACCAGCAGGCCACGGCGGCGCGCTTCCTGAACGATGATGGCGGCGTAGGGGTTGAGTTGCTCTTCCCCGGCTGGCTGGCCGATGAAAAGGGGCTCGTTGATCGGGTTCTTGTGCTTCACCGAGAAGAACGGCACGCGCACGAAACCCAGCTTTTCGTAAAGCGCGATGGCCTGGGCGTTGTCGTGCAGGACCGAGAGGTCCATCCAGGGCGCGCCGCGCGCATGGAACAGGCTGGCGAGATGGCGCGTCAGCGCCTCGCCGACTCCGGGGCGCGGCGCCTGAGGATCGACCGCCAGGCACCACAGGGAGGAGCCGGCTTCGGAGACGCCCTCGATGCGGGAGTGATCGACGCCGGTCACCGTGCCGAGCACGCGCCTGGTGTCCTGATCGATGGCGACGAGATGGATCAGGGCGCGGGCGTTGCGCGCCTTTGACAGGAAGAAGTCGGGCCGCACAGGGGCCATCTTGCGGCGCAGGTAGATATTGTTGACCGCGTCCGCCTCGGCCATCGACGACAGCCGGCGGATGGTGAAGCCGCGCCCGCGCCGGTGTTCCGGACGGTAGGTCGCCAGATCAAGCCGGTAGGTGTGCGAGGGGTCGAGAAACAGCTCCTGCGGCGCGGCTGCGATCGCCACATGCGGATCTCGGATATAGACAGCGATGTCGCGCTGGCCGGGCTTTTCGGCGCGCATCGCCGCCGCCAGGTCCTCAGGCGTGCGGAACGTGTGGCTGAACAGCAGCCGCCCCCAGCCGCATTCCAGCGTGACGTTTTCGCCAGACGGTTCCTGATCGTGCTCCATCGGTGGCTTCAGGCCATGTTCGCGCAGCCGCTGCATGCGGTGGGCCAGCATGCGCGAGCGGTTCTTGCGTTCGCGGGCGCTGTTCTTCGCCCCGGTTTTCGCATCATTCATCGCCGTGACCTCCCTCAGACGCCCTGGGTCTGCAGCCACATTTCCAGAAGCGCCGCCTGCCACAGCTCCGAGCCGCGCAGGGGCGTGATGTGGGCGCGGGGGTCGGCGAACAGCGTCTCCAGCCACTCCTTCCGGAACAGGCCGCGCTGGCGCGCCGCCGTGGAGCCGAGCGCGCCGCGCGCCAGCTCGAGATATGGCCCGTCGAGATATTTGAGCGCCGGCACCGGGAAGTAGCCCTTGGGCCGGTCGATCACCTGCGATGGAATCACCGTGCGCGCCACGTCCTTCAGGATGCCCTTGCCGCCGTCCGCCAGCTTGAGGCTGGCGGGAATGCGCGCCGCCAGCTCCACCAGGTCGTGATCGAGGAACGGCACGCGGGCTTCGAGGCCGGCGGCCATGGTCATGTTGTCGACGCGCTTCACCGGGTCGTCGACCAGCATGACGTTGGTGTCGAGGCGCAGCGCCTTGTCCACCGGGTCGTCGGCGCCGGGCTGGGCGAACTGTTCGCGCACGAAGGCCAGCGCCACATCGTCGCCGGCGTACGCCGGGCCGATCTGCTGGTTCAGCGTGGCGTTGTCGCGGTCGAAGAAGGCCCTGGCGTAAGCGGCGACGGGATCGGGCGCGTTGGCCATTGGCGGATACCAGTGATAGCCGGCAAACACTTCATCGGCGCCCTGGCCGCTCTGCACGACGCGGACGTGCTTCGCGACCTCGCGCGACAGCATGTAAAAAGCGACGTTATCGTAGGACACCATGGGCTCGGACATGGAGCTGATCGCGCCTGGCAGGGCGCCGAGCAGATCCGCCGATGGCACAAAGATTTTGGTGTGTTGCGTGTGGAAGTGGCTGGCAATCAGGTCGGAATAGACGAACTCGTCGCCGGATTCCTGATTGGCCGCCTCGAAGCCGATGGAGAAGGTGCGCAGGTCCTTCTGGCCCAGTTCGTCGAGCAGGCCGACGATCAGGCTGGAATCGACGCCCCCGGACAGCAGCACGCCCACCGGCACATCCGCCACCATGCGCCGGCGCACCGCCTCTGTCAGCGACGCCTTCAGCATCTCGCGCCATTCCGCCGCCGGGCGGGCGGCGTCCTCGCGCGAGCGTTCATGGGAGACGCGCCAGTAGAGGTGGTCCGTCTCCGTCCCGTCTGCGTCGATGACGCGGATGGTGGCCGGAGGCAGCTTCCTGACGCCGTTCAGAATGGTGCGCGGCGGCGGAACCACGGCGTGGAAGCTCATGTAAAAGCGGAAGGCGACCGGGTCGATCGACGTATCGACGCTGCCGCCGGCGAGCAGCGCCGGCAGGGTCGAGGCGAAGCGCAGGCCGCCGGCGGAGCGGGCCACGTACAGGGGTTTGATGCCAAGGCGATCGCGCGCCAGGATCAGCCGGCCGCTGTCGCGCTCGATGATGGCGATGGCGAACATGCCGGTGAGATGACTGGCAAAATCCAGGCCCCACTGGGCGTAGGCGCGCAGCACCACCTCGGTGTCGCCTTCTGAGAAGAAGCGGTGGCCCAGCGCTTCAAGTTCGGCGCGCAGCTCCTGGTAATTGTAGATGCAGCCGTTGAACACGCCGGTGAGGCCAATGTCGGGGGTGGTCATTGGCTGTTCGGAGCGGGCCGACAGATCAATGATCTGCAGGCGACGATGACCGAGCGCCCAGCGCTCCCGCGCCACCACGCCCCCGGCGTCCGGGCCGCGCGGCGCCAGAACCTGGTTCATGGCTGCGATGGCGGCTGGTGAGGCTTGCGTGCTGTTAAAGGTAACTTCACCGCAAATTCCACACATACCGCAATGCTCCTGTCAGTCGTTGCGTCAGCGCGCCCGTGATGGACGCGAAACGAAAAAAGAATGCGGTTGAGAAACGTCTGCAGATAAAAATTGTTCCATATTTTTTTTCGATGAATTCATGCAAATGGCAAATGATTGAATTATTCGATTTCAGAACTCGAATAAAATATCAGGAAGAATTTACAAATATCAAAAATAAACGCTAATGGCTGAAGCGAAATCTATACCTGCTTTTTCTGTATTCGGCAGACATGCGGGTGGTGGGGCGGGCTGATCTGGAGAATTGAAAGGACGGGCCGCGTCCCCGGTGGGGCGTCGTGGAGGGCAGCCCCAAGTTCCAAGCCAAAGTCCCAGGCCCAGGCCCAAGCCAAGGCTTCAGGTCCCAAGCTCCGAGCCCGGGCGGTGTCCAGGAGCCAAAGCCGGAAGCCCGCGCCGGCGTTCGCGTTTACGAAAAAAAACACGCGAGGCGGCGACGCCTCGCGTGATCCGGATGCCGGGCCTCTGGCCAACGGCGGGGAGATGTCCCGCCGGGGCCCAGGCTTTCTGTGTTCAACAGGCTTCTTCCCGCGCAGCGGGGCCCCATCCATGAAGCCCGCCGCGGCTCCCGCGGCAGACGGGGAAGTCAGCCTCAGCCGCGCGCCACGTAGATCGCCTGCGGGACCATATACTCGAGCAGGCCTTCCATGCCGTTCTCGACGCCGAAACCGCTCTGCTTGTGGCCGCCGAAGGCGGTGTCCGGGCGCAGGTTCAGGTTCTGGTTGATCCACACCGTGCCGGTTTCGATGCGGCGGGCGATCTCCACCGCCTTGTCGGTGTCTTTCGACCAGACGGCGCCGGCGAGGCCGTAGTCGCTGGCATTGGCGCGGTCGATGACGTCATCGACGTCGCTGAACTTCAGCATGGGCAGGATCGGGCCAAAAGCCTCTTCCTGCACCACCCGCGAATCCTCCGGCGGATTGTCGACGATGGTGACCGGGATGAAATAGCCGCCGTTGGCGGGCACGTCCGCGCCCTGCAGCAGGGTGAGGTTGCTCTTCTTCGCATCCTCCAGCAGGTTCATCACCCGCTCGTACTGGCGCTGGTTCTGGATCGGCCCCAGCACCGTGCCCTGCTCGGCGCCGTCGCCCACCTTCACCGCTTTGGCGATGGCGGCGAGACGGTCGCGCAGGCCGTCATAAACGTCCTCGTGCACGTAAAGCCGCTTGGTGGCGACGCAGATCTGCGCCGTGTTGTAGAAGGCGCCGAAGAAAATCTTCTGGGCGACGGCGTCGAGGTCGACGTCCGGCATGACGATGGCGGCGTCGTTGCCGCCCAGCTCCAGGGTGACGCGCTTCAGGTCCTTCGCCGCCGAGGCCAGCACGCTCTTGCCGGTGGCGGTGGAGCCGGTGAAGGAAATCTTGGCGAAGCCCGGGTGCGAGGTCATCTGCGGGCCGAGCTGGTCGCCGCCGGAGATGATGTTGAGCACGCCTGGCGGGAAGATGTCGCGGAACAGCTCGCCGATCTTCAGCGTGCACAGGGGCGTGAACGGCGAGGGCTTCAGCACCATTGTGTTGCCGGCGACCAGCGCCGGGGCGACCTTCCACATGGCCAGGGTGACCGGGAAATTCCACGGGGCGATGGCGCAGATGACGCCGAGCGGCACATAACGCGTTTCGATGAACTGGGCGTCGGAATCCTCCGACACATGCACCGGCGGGCTCATCTGCGACACCGCCTGCATCCACTGGGCGGCGCCATGCACTTCGGTCAGCGCGGCGTCGACCGGGCGGCCCTGCTCACGGGTGAACAGGCGGGCGAGGGCTTCGGCGTTGGCGGCGAGCGCCTCGCCGGCCTTGCGCACCATCGCCTGGCGCTCTTCGATCGGCGTGTTGCGCCAGGATTTGAAGGCGGCGCGGGCGGTGGCGACGGCTTCATCAAGCTGCTGCGGCGAGCAGTCTGGCGCTTTGGCGAACATTTCGCCGGTGGCGGGATTGACCACGTCGATGGTGGCGGAGGCCGCCACGCCGCGGCCATTGATGGTCATTTCATAGGCGTCGTTGAAATTCATGACGTATCCCCCTTCAAGGCATGTCGTCGAAGCGGATGTAGCGTCGCGCGCCAGTGCGTCGGCCCAGGACGATAGAGCAATATTCCGGCGCAGGGCGACCGAATTTTTCCCGGTGGCTTTCCCGGGCCCCGCGCGATCGCCAGGGCAGGCAGAACCCGCCAGGGCAGGCAGAACCCGCCGGAGCAGGCAGGCCCGGCGGGACGCGCCCGCCGGAACGGCGTCACGCCGCGTCCATCAGCAGCACGACCTTGATGCATTCGCCCGCGTGCTGGGCGGCGATGGCTTCATTGATCTGTGTGAACGGCCAGGTGCGGATCATGCGGTCGAAAGGCAGTTCGCCCCTGCGATAGTGCTCCAGCAGCTCCGGCAGGAAAACGCCAGGGTCGCTGTCGCCCTCGATGATGCCGCGAATGGTGAAGCCAAAGGTCATCACCGTGTTGATGTCGCCAGGCAATGGCGTCCCGGGCGCGGCGACGCCGACGATGCCAAGCGTGCCCTTGGGGGCCAGCGAGGCGAGGGCCGCCGCGTGCAGGGCGGCAATGCCCGTGGTGTCGAAGGCGTAGTTGACGCCTTCCGGCGCGATGGCCCGCACCGCGGCCGCGAGATCAGGCGTCACGGCGGGGTCAATCACGTGGGTCGCGCCGAACTCCAGCGCCAGCTTGCGCCGCGCCGCGTGCGGCTCCACCACGATGATCGTGGCGCAGTTGCGGATTTTCGCGCCCATGACGGCGCTGAGGCCGACCGGCCCGCCGCCGGTGATCAGCAGCGCCGAGCCAGGCTCGCAGGCCATGGAACGCATCACCGCCCCGGCGCCGGTCTGCACGCCGCAGCCGAGCGGCCCCATCAGTTCCAGCGGCAAGTCGTCGGGGATCTTCACCAGATTGCGCTCATAGGTGAGCGCATGGGTGGCGAAGGAGGACTGGCCGAAGAAATTGCTGCCGACGGCCCCGCCGTCGTCCGCGCGGAAAGCCCGGGTGCCGTCGGTGCGCATGCCGGCGTAATTGAGCTGGGGCATGGTGAGGCAATAGGCGGCGTCGCCGCAGCCGCAGCGCACACAGTCGCCGCAGGAGCGGAAGGTGATGGCGACCCGGTCGCCCGGCGCGAATTTGCGGATATTGGCGCCGACCTTCTCGACGACGCCAGAGCCCTCATGCCCGAACACGGCGGGCGCCGGGATGGCGCCGGCCTCGCGAAACACCAGGTCGGTGTGGCAGACGCCGACGCCGACGATGCGCACCAGCACCTCGTCGTCGCGCGGATCGTCCAGCTCAAGGGTCTGTAATTCAAATGGTTGTCCGGCGCCGACGGCGACCGCAGCCTGAACCTTCATGATGAACTTTCGGCAAACGGAACACCCTCCGCCCGGCGCAGGGCGTCAGGGCGGAGATGCTCCACGGCAGGGCGGCGCGGCAGGCCGCGCCGGATGCTGCTTCAGGCGTTACGCGGCGGGCGCCGACGCATCGCGCTCCCATACGATCGGCAGCGTCTTCAGCCCGCAAACGAACGTGCTCTCGGAAATGCGCTGTTCGCCATTGCGCCGGACGGAGGCCACATGCGGCAGCAGCTCTTCATAGAGAATGCGCATTTCCATGCGGGCGAGGTGCTGGCCAAGGCAGACATGGCCGCCGCCGCCGAAGGAGATCTGGCGGTTCGGCGTGCGATCCAGGCGGAACTCATAGGGCGTCTCGAAGACGTCCTCGTCACGGTTGGCCGATTCGTAGCAGAGCATCAGCCAGTCGCCTTTGGCGATCTTGCGGCCGCGCAGTTCGGTGTCTTCGCTGGCCGAGCGCATGAAGGTCTTCACCGGCGCGGCCCAGCGGATGGCCTCGTCAATGAAGGGGCCGATTTTCGACGGGTCAGCCTTCAGCGTGCGCAGCAGCTCCGGATTGTCCGCCAGCGCCGCCATGGCGGTGGCGGTGGTGGTGGAGGTGGTGTCGTGGCCGGCGGTGGCGACGATGGTGTAATAGCCGGCGGCCTCGCGCTCGGAGATCGGTTCGCCGTCGACAATGGCGGTGGCGATCACCGTGGCGAGGTCGTCCTGCGGCTCCTTGCGGCGGGCTTCGCTGATCGCGCCAAAATAGCTGGCGAAATCATCCAGCACCATCTTCAGCATCATCGCCAGCTGCTGGGGCGTCATTTCGCCCATGACGCGCGTCTGTTCGGGGTCGCGGGCGCCAAACAGCTCCTGGGTCAGCTTCAGCATGCGCGGCTCGTCCTGCTCCGGCACGCCGAGAATGCTCATGATGACATGCAGCGGATAGCCGAGCGCCACGTCCTTGACGAAGTCACACTCACCGTTGGTGTCGAGGAACTTCTGCACGTTCTTGCGGGCGATGCCGCGAATCGCCGCCTCAAGCTTCTTGACGTTCTGCGGCATGAACCAGCCCTGGGTCAGGGCGCGATACTTGGGGTGGTCCGGCGCGTCCATCTGCACCAGCGAGCGCACCAGATGGGGCGAGCCGCCGGTGATTTCCCGCGCCCGTTCATCCGTGGCCTTGTCGGTGAGGGTGGTCGGCTTCTCGCCGCTGAGGAACAGCTTGTTGTTGCGGGAGATGGCCGCAAGATCTTCGTGCTTGGTGACGACCCAGAACGGGTCGAAGCCCTCAAGCCGGGCGACGCCAAGCGGGTTGTTGGCGCGCAGCCAGCGGTGCGCTTCCGTGGTTTCGCCGTTGGCGTAACTGCGCGGCGTAACCAGGGTCCGCGCCAGATTTTCAGGAATATCGATATCCAGAGCGGGCGATGTCGCCGCCGTTGTCTGCTGCGTCATGTGCGTCCTCCCGGGCTTGTGAATCTGTCCGGATTTTTGCCAATCCGGTACGCGCCGCGCATGGCGGCCATGGTGATCTTTGCCCTGGGACGCAGGATATACGGTACACGTGTTCCGTGTCACTTGTTTTTATTTGATCCAGTTCGGGTTTTTCACTGGCTGCCGCGACAGGCTGGCTTGCCGGCGCTGACAGAAAACCGGCGGGCTCCGACCATGCCGGCTGGCAGGGGCTGGCCCATGATGCGCACCGGCAACTGGCAGGCTTCGCTGGCGACCAGGTAGCTGTCGGGACCGACGCGCGCGATGCTGTCGATGGGCGCGACGCCGAAGGCCGCGATCACCGCCGGATCCTCAAGAATGGCGCGCAGTTCGGCCAGCCGCTGGTAGTTTGGCGCCAGCGCCGCGCGCGCCTCCGCCAGGCCGGCCAGGCTGGCGGGCAGCAGGAATGCCAAAATGAGATATGCCCGTCTCATGCCGCAATTTTCCTTCAGGTGATGTCTCGCGCGGGCGCCGGATATCCGGCGAATGCCCGCGCCGGTTGCAACGCCGCCCGCCGGGACGTGCGTCCATGCAAATGGCGTCAGGGACGCGCCACAACTATATTAACCTTATGGAGAGGCGCGCATTGGAAGATTCGTCTGTCGCGCGCCCGGATTTTCAGAACGTGACCATTGGCCGGCAGATGCGCCCGCAGGGGCGCTGGCTGGCGGCAAAGCATACCGGAGCTGCGCGCTGCGGCAGGACTGGGACATGGTGATGAAATTCAGTGACGCCGGCGCGCGGCGTGATGAACAGCTTGTCAGGCGCCCCGCGGCGACTGCGGATAAACTGCCGGTTCTCATCATTCTGCATCAGGAAGGCTCGACGCCGGGGCGCGTCGGCCGCCTGCTTGCGGAGCGCGGCCATCCGCTGGACATCCGGCGCCCGCGTCTCGGCGACCGTCTGCCGGAGACCCTGGCGTTGCACGCCGGGGTGGTGATCTTCGGCGGGCCGATGAGCGCCAACGACGGGGACGACTGGTTGCGGGCGGAAACCGAGTTCATTGGCGTGGCGCTGAAGGAGGAAAAGCCGTTCCTCGGGCTGTGCCTCGGCGCCCAGATGCTGTGTCGCCATCTTGGCGGCAATGTCTGCGCCCATGCGGACGGCCGGGCCGAGATTGGCTATTATCCCATCCGCCCGACCAGCGCCGGTCTTGATTTCGCCGATGACCTCGGCGCGCCATGGCCCACCCACGTCTATCACTGGCATCGGGAGGGGTTCGATACGCCGCGCGGCGCCGTGGCGCTGGCCGAGGGCGACGATTTTCCCGTGCAGGCCATCCGTTACGGCGATGCGGCGTTCGGCTTCCAGTTCCACCCGGAAGTGACGCACGCCATGGTGTATCGCTGGACCACCCTGGCCGCCGCCCGCATGAATGTGCCAGGCGCCCAGGCGGCGCCGCTGCACCACCGCGGCCGCTTCATGTATGATCCGGCGGTGCGGTTGTGGCTGGGCATGTTCCTTGACCGCTGGCTCGAAGGCGGACGCGGCGCGCAGGCGCGCTGGAGCGGGGCGCCGGCCCATCCCGTCGGCGACGATCCGGGCGCGCATCCGGCGGCGCCGCATCATGGCGACCGGGCGCTGGCGGACGCTGAAGGCGCGCCGCATTTCGCCGGGCCGGAGTTGCCGCGCATCATTCGCCGCGTCCGCTGATCCGGGCCGCCGTCTCCGGCGGGCGGGGTGATGACGTAGCGTCATGTCCTGGTCGCCGATATGGACGCCTGTCCATGCTTTGGCGAACATTGCTGCTCCAGGGCAAGCCATGTAACGTGCCCCCAATCAAACGATTGTTCGGGAGAAGGGCATACCATGGCCGGCAAGAAAGCCGTGAGGATTGGCGGCGCGGGCGGATTTCTGGGCGACTCGTCAGTCGCCGCGCCACAACTGATCGCCGGCGGCGACCTCGATTATCTGGTGCTGGACTATCTGGCCGAGGCCACCATGTCGGTGCTGGGCCGCGTGCGCCGGAAGAAGCCGGACGAAGGCTACGCCCGCGATTTTACCGACTGGGTGTGGAAGGACAATCTCGCCGCCATCCGCGAAAAACGCGTGCGCATCGTCACCAACGCCGGCGGCGTCAATCCGCACGCCTGCCGGGCGCGCATGGAAAAAATCGCCGCTGACGCCGGGTTTTCCTTCAAAATCGCGGTGGTCGAGGGCGAGGATCTCATCGGCCGCCTGCCGGAATTCGCCGGCAAGACCGAGATGTTCAAGGGCGACGCCTTCCCCGCCGCCGACGCCGTGCTCAGCGCCAACGCCTATCTGGGCGGTTTCCCGATCGCCCGCGCCCTGGCCGAGGGCGCCGATGTGGTGATCACCGGTCGCGTCGTCGATTCCGCCCTGACTCTTGGCCCGCTGATCCACGAGTTCGCCTGGAAAGACACGGACTATGACCAGCTCGCCGCTGGCTCGCTGGCCGGTCACGTCATTGAATGCGGCGCCCAGGCGACCGGCGGCCTCTTCACCGACTGGGAAGACGTGCCGGACTGGGCCCACATTGGCTATCCGGTGATCGAATGCCACGCCGACGGCAGCTTCGTCGTCACCAAGCCGCCGGGCACCGGCGGGCTGGTGTCGCCGGCCGCCGTGGCCGAGCAGATCCTCTACGAGGTCGGCGATCCCCAGGCCTACGCCCTGCCGGACGTGGTGTGCGACTTCTCCGCCGTCACGGTGACATCCGTGGGCGAAAACCGCGTGCTGGTCGACAACACGCGCGGCTATGCGCCTTCCGGCTGCTACAAGGTGTCGGTGACGTGGACCGACGGCTGGCGCTGCATCGCCGCCAGCCCGGTGGTCGGCCGCGACGCGGCGCGCAAGGCGCAGCGTCAGGCCGAGGCCGTGCTGACCCGCCTTGATGAAATGCTGCGCCAGCGCAATCTCGGCCCGTTCCGCGCCACGCGCGTGGAAATTCTCGGGGCCGAGGCCAGCTATGGCGCCCAGGGGCGTGATCTGGGCGTGCGTGAAGTCGTCGCCCGCATCGGCGTCGAGCATGACGACCGCCGCGCCATGGATCTGTTCCTGCGTGAGTTTGATGCGCCGACGACCTCGATGTCGGTGGGCACCACCGGCTGGTTCGGCGGCCGTCCGGCGATTTCGCCGGTGGCGCGCGTGTTCTCCTTCCTGATCCCGCGCGGCGAGGTCACTCCGGTGATCTCGCTGGGCGACCAGCGCATCGCCGTGCAGGAAGGCGCCTCCGCCCAACCGTTTGATCCGGCCCGCCTGGTGCGGCCGCAGATCGGCGAGGCGGTGCTGCCGGCCAATGACGACGAGGTCGAGGTCGCGCTGGTTGACATCGCCTGGGCTCGTTCCGGCGACAAGGGCGACGCCTTCAACGTCGGCGTCATTGCGCGTGATCCGGCGCTGCTCCCGGTGATCCGCCGGGCGCTGACCCAGGAGGCGCTGCTGAAGTTCTTCGCCCATGAGTTCGAGGGCGCGGCCAATCCGGAAGTGCGGACCTACGAACTGCCGGGCCTCAACGCCATGAACTTCCATCTGATGGACGCGCTTGGCGGCGGCCAGTTCGCCAGCCTGCGCATGGATCCGCTGGCCAAGGGCAAGGCGCAGCAACTGCTGGACATGCCGGTGAAGGTTCCGGCCAGCTTGCTGCGGCGTTAAAGCGCTTTCCGATCGGACGGCGCCGTCCGATCGACCGGAATTCGCTCAAAATAAGGGGCGTGGGAGCCTTTTCCGGTCCACTTTGCCTGGAGCAGGCTCCTGGACCTGTTCTGAAACGCAGCGGCGCCGTCTGGTCAGGGCGACGCCGTTGCGCAATGCTGCAAATTATAAAAAACAGTGGCATTCCTTCTCCGGACCGCTTCCCGGCCAGGATCTGGCCGGTGCGGGCGCGCGCCAGGCAGGGAAAACGGGGCAGGCGCCGGTCCATGGTGACGGCAGGCTGCTCCAATGGGAGAAACGTCATGAGCGAGCCGGCAGGTAACGCCGCGCATCAGTCCGCCGCCGGCTGGATGGCGGAAGCGAAACGGCGCGGCCTGTTCCGCGTTGGCCTTCCTGCGCCATGGGGCGATGGCGGCGGCTATGCTGACATCGCCGCGACATCACGGGCGCTGACGCTGGAATCGGGCGACCCCGCCATTGGCATGGCCTATGCGGTGCGTCAGGTCGCCAGCCGGGCGTTCATCGGCGAGCACGGCTCGCCGGCGCAGAAGCAGCGCTGGTTGCCGGCCCTGGCCTCGGGCGACATCATTGCCCTGTCGCTGGCCATCTCCGAGCCGGACGCGGGCGCCCGTCCGAAGCTGCTGAAGACCCGCGCTGAAAAGGCGCCTGGCGGTTGGCGGCTGAATGGCCGCAAGGCCTGGGTGACCAATGCGCCGGTCGCCGGGCTGATCATCGTCATTGCCATTGTCGAGGAGGTTGAAGGGCGCAAGCGCTTCGGCGCCTTCCTGACGCCGCGCGACGCCGAGGGGCTGGACATCCAGGCCGGCGAGGACGCGGGCAAGCATGGCAAGCACTGCCCGGTTGTGCTCGACAATGTCTTCCTGTCAGATGACGCGTTGCTGCCGGTTGACGGCGACGCCTTCACCCGGCTGGCGCTGCCATTCCGCACGCTGGAGGATTCGGTCGGTCTGAGCGCCCAGGCGGCGGCGTTCGAACTGCTGCTGGCGAAGGCGGCGGCGGCGGCTCCGGCGGAAGCTGACGGGGAGATTGGCGCCCTGGCGGGTTTCGCAGCGCTGATGAAGTTGGGCGCGGAAACCGCCGCCCGCGCTCTTGATGATGGTCCGGGGCGCGAGCACCACGACATCGCCACGCTGGTGGGCGTCAAGAACCTGAACGCGCTGGCGCTGGAGCGGCTGGCGGCCCTGCCGGGCGGCGGGGCTGACAGCGCGGACGCGCAGCGGCTGTTCAAATGGTTCGCTTTGATGGCCACCGTGGCCCGTCACGCCCGGGGCGTCTATCAGGCGCGCCTGGCGGAGCGGGTTCGCGCCGGCGCGGCCTGAACACGATGGGCATGTATGGTCGCCGGCCATCTTCCTGGATGGGCTCCAGCAAAGATTCTCCCCGAAGCTGCCCCCGCATCGCGCAGACCCGGATCAGGGCGGGATGCAATAACGCCGCATCGCATCTTCGCTCCAAAACATTATTGTCGCATGATTTTTCGCAAATAAGCGGTGTCCGCTTGTTCGCATCATGCCCTTGAGAGGCCAGATCACTTCCATGACCACCGCCATTCATCAGAACGGGTCCGCCGGCGACCAGGCCAGGGACGGCCTGCGCGCGGCGAATGACGCGGCGCGCACGCCGGCCGACAGCGTCGCCAACATCCATCGCCTGCTGGGCGCGCAGGGCTATATTTCCTCGGAAGCCATCGCCACGGCGCTCTTCATCGCCCAGAGCCTTGAAAAGCCCATGCTGGTGGAAGGCCCCCCGGGCGTCGGCAAGACCGAGCTGGCCAAGGCGGTGAGCGCCATCACCGGCAAACCGCTGATCCGTTTGCAGTGCTATGAGGGCCTCGATGAGGCCAAGGCGCTGTACGAGTGGAAATATTCCAAGCAGCTGCTCTACACCCAGGTTCTGAAGGACAAGCTGGCCGACGTGCTCTCCGGCGCCGAGGGGTTGAAGGCCTCGGTGGCGCGGCTGCACGAGTTCGACGACACCTTCTTCTCGGAGGAGTTCCTGGAGCCGCGCCCGCTGCTGAAGGCCCTGTGGGAGCCGGAAGGCGCGGTGTTGCTCATCGACGAAATCGACAAGGCGGACGACGAGTTCGAGGCCTTTTTGCTGGAGCTGCTGTCGGACTACCAGATTTCGATCCCGGAGCTTGGCACCATCAAGGCGCGCCAGAAGCCGATCGTCTTCCTCACCTCCAACAACACCCGCGATCTCAGCGACGCCCTGAAGCGCCGCTGCCTGCACCTGCACATTCCGTTCCCGGACCAGGCGCTGGAGCGGGCGATCATCCGTTCGCGGGTGCCGGACGCCGAGGAGACCCTGCGGACGCAGCTGGTCGCCTTCGTCCAGTCGCTGCGCGAGATGGACCTGAAGAAGGTGCCCGCCATCAGCGAGACCATCGACTGGGCCCGCACCCTGGTGCTGCTGCACGCCCGCGAACTCGACCGCACGCTGGTGGAGAACACCCTCAACGTGCTGCTGAAGTTCCAGGACGATATTGAACGGGTCGGCGAGAAGCTGAACGATCTGGTCGGCAAGGCCAGATCGAACCTGCGCTAAAAGAGGAACAGGAGTGGGCGGCGCGGGCTCCAGGCCCGCGCGCCGCTGCTCCGGAGGAAAGCCATGACCCAGGTTCTCGGCGAATTCATCAAGGCCTTGCGCGAGGCCGACGTGCGCATTTCACCGTCCGAGGTGATCGACGCGGAGGCCGTGCTCGGGCTGATGGGCTATGAGGACCGCATGCTGCTCGCGCATGGGCTCTCCCAGGCGCTGGCCAAATCGGATGCCGACAAGGAGGCGTTCTGGGACGTCTTCGACAGGTTCTTTGCCTTTGCGCCATTCACGCCGCCCGAGCCCGCCAACAGCGCCGCCGGCAATTGCGACGCCGAAGAGGCGGAGCGTGAAGACCAGGCCGATGGCGATGACGAGGAGGCTGGCGTCACCGGCATGGCGTCTTCCGGCGGTTCCGGCCAGGGCTCCGGCAAGGCGACTGGCAAGGGCGAGGGCAAGCCTGGCGACAAGGCGGGCGGCGACCAGAACGCCCAGATGCTCGGGCCGGGCGGCGAAAGCCTGACCATGGCCGAGGAGCTGGCGCAGTTGCTGGAAGGCGGCGACAGCGCCAGCCTGGCGCTGCGGCTGGCCGAGGCGGCGCAACAGGCCGGGCTTTCCGACATCCGGTTTTTCACCCAGCGCGGCATGTATCAGTGGCGCATCCTGCAATTGATGGGCAGCGAGGAGCTGGGGCGCTGGATCGACCAGGCGGAAGGCGGCTCCAACGCGGCCGCCGCCGCCCGCGCCACGCGGTTGCGCGGCCTGCGCGCCGGTCTGCACGAGCAGGTGCGGGAGTATGTGGAAACCCAGATGCAGCTGTTCGCCGGCAATGAGGGCAGGCGGCTGCGCGAGGACATGCTGGCCAGCCAGCGCATCGGCCTGATCGAACGCTCCGACATGCAGATAATGCAGGGGCTGGTGCGCAAGATGGCCAAGCGGCTGGTGTCGCTGCACTCGCGTCGTCGCACCAGGGCGCGGCGCGGAACCCTCGACGCCCGGCGCACCATCCGCGCCAACATCCAGTTCGAGGGCGTGCCGTTCCATACCATCTGGAAGCGCACGAAGGTTGACCGGCCCAAGGTGATGCTGATCTGCGACGTCTCGGGCTCGGTTGCCCAGGTGTCGCGTTTCCTGCTGCTGTTCCTGCACTCCCTGCACGAGGTGCTGCCAGAGGTGCGCTCCTTCGCTTTCTCCAGCAATCTGGGTGAGGTGACGGAGCTGTTCGACAATTATCCGCCGGACGTCGCCATGGGCCGCACGTTGCAACGCTTTGGCGGCTCCACCGACTATGGCCACGCCTTCCGCGATTTCGAGCAGCTGGCGCTGGACGATGTGGACCGGCGCACCACGGTGATCATCCTCGGCGACGCGCGCAACAACAACGGCGATCCGCGCGCTGAAATCCTGCAGACCATTCAGCAGCGGGCGAAACGGGTGCTGTTTCTCAACCCCGAACACCGCAGCCGCTGGGGCAGCGGCGACAGCGTCATGCCGATCTATGCCACCTACTGCAACCGCGCCATCAGCTGCGGTTCGCTGAAGGATCTGGAGCGGGTGGTCACCGACCTGCTGCGCACGGCGGCCTGAGGGGCGAGCTGGGGTCTCCCCGGTGCGTCAGCGCGCTTGTTCGCGCCCGGGTTCCGGTTTAAACCGGCCGCAGGTTTCTGTTGCAGGTGAGAGGGCTTATGCGCGCTATTCTCGACGTCCTCATGGTCGTTCTTGAGATTTACACCTGGCTCATCATCGCCTCGGCGATCCTGAGCTGGCTGGTCGCCTTCAATGTCATGAATGTCCGCAATGATTTCGTGCGCGGAATCTGGACATTCCTGGAGCGCGTCACCGAGCCGGCGCTGCGGCCGATCCGCAACATCCTGCCCAATCTGGGCGGGGTCGACGTGTCGCCGGTGATCCTGCTGCTGATCATCTTCTTCCTGCAGCGCGTCATCGTGCTCTACCTGTATCCGGCGGTGATCTGACCATCGGCGCGGACGGTGGGCGCCCGCGACGGCCGGGCAGATGATGGCGGGTGAAGAGCTGCCGTGGCGCATCGAGGCCGGCGCCCTGCGCCTGATGGTGCGCCTGACGCCGCGCGGCGGTCGCGACGCCCTTGAAGGCGTGGAGATACGCGACGATGGCCGGCCGGTGCTGAAGGCGCGGGTGCGCGCCGCGCCGGAAAACGGCCAGGCCAATGCCGCCCTGGTCAGGCTCCTGGCAAAAAGCCTCGACATTTCAGCGTCTCAGGTGGCCGTGACGGGCGGCCATACGGCCCGGGTCAAGACATTGACGATCGCGGCCGGCGTTGCTGGCCCCGAGGAGCTGGCGGCCAGGCTGGCGCGGCTGGCCGGCGGCGGCTGACCTGATGTGATCGCCGCGGCGCGGATTTCAGACGCAGATGCCGTGACATAAATTCCTGACACAAATTCCTGGCGCGATACGGTATTCATCGCGCCGGAAAATGTTATAGAGCGGGCAGGAAATTCATGACCGGAACGGAACCGGCGGGGCGGCGGCCCCGACCGGCTATTGGCATTCCGGCGCCGGAATAGCTGGATCAGCGTCTTGCTGTCCTTTGGAGACCGACATCCATGAGCGCCACGATCATTGACGGCAAAAGCTTCGCTGAAGGCCTGCGCGGCCGGATCGCCACTGCGGTGGAGGCCATGAAGGCGAAGGGCGTGCATCCCGGTCTCGCCGTTGTGCTGGTTGGCAATGATCCGGCCAGTGAGGTTTACGTGGGCTCCAAGGCGCGCCAGACCGTCGAGGTCGGCATGCGGTCCTTTGAACACCGGCTGCCGGCGGACGTGTCGCAGCAGGAGCTGGAGGCGTTGGTGGCGCGCCTCAACGCCGATCCGGAGGTCGACGGCATTCTGGTGCAGCTGCCGCTGCCGGCCGGGCTCGACGCGGAGCCGGTGATCGCCGCCATCCACCCGGACAAGGACGTGGACGGTCTGACCCACGCCAACGCCGGCCGTCTCGCCAATGGCGCGGTTGGCCTGGTGCCGTGCACGCCGCTGGGGTCGATGATGCTGATCCGCTCGGTGCTGCCGGATCTCTCGGGCAAGGAAGCCGTGGTGGTTGGCCGCTCCAACCTGGTCGGCAAGCCGATTGCCCAGCTGTTGCTGGCCGCCAACGCCACCGTCACCGTCGCCCATTCGCGCACTCACGATCTGCCGGCGGTCTGCCGCCGCGCCGACGTGCTGGTTGCCGCTGTTGGCCGCCCGGAGATGATCCGCGGCGACTACATCAAGCCAGGCGCCGTGGTCATCGACGTCGGCATCAACCGCATTCCGGCCCCGGAGCGCGGCGAGGGCAAGACCCGCCTCGTCGGCGACGTGGCCTTCCAGGAGGCAAAGGAAATCGCTGGCGCCATCACGCCGGTTCCCGGCGGCGTCGGGCCGATGACCATCGCCTGCCTGCTGGCCAATACCCTGACGGCGGCCAGCCTGCGCCGCGGCCTTACCCCGCCCACATTCTGACCGTAGTAAACCGCCATGACCGTCCTGATCGATCTCAACTCTCCCGCAAAACGCCAGGCTGCGCCGCCTGCTGCGCCGCAGCCTGACGCCGCCGCCACGGCTGGCGCGGCTGCGCCCGTCCGGCGTTCGCTGGCTGGCCTGTCGCGGGATGGGCTGCGCGCGGCGCTGGCGGAGATTGGCGTTCCGGACAGGGAGCTGCGCATGCGCGCGGCCCAGCTGTTCAACTGGATCTACGTGCGCGGCGCTGCCAGTTTCGATGAGATGACCACCATCTCGAAGGTTCTGCGCGCGGCGCTGGCGGAGCACTACACCATTGACCGGCCGGAAGTGATTTCCGAGCAGATCTCGGTCGACGGCACCCGCAAATGGCTGATGCGCATGCCGCCGGCCGGGCCCCATGACAAGGGCGCGGAGATCGAGTGCGTCTACATCCCGGAGGCGGATCGCGGCACCCTGTGCGTGTCCAGCCAGGTGGGCTGCACGCTCACCTGCACCTTCTGCCACACCGGCACCCAGCGCCTGGTGCGCAACCTGACCGACGCGGAGATCGTTGGCCAGGTGATGGTGGCGCGCGACCGGCTGGGGGACTGGAGCGTTCCGGGTCCCAACAAGGTCTCGAAGGCCGTGCAGCACGATGACGATGCGGCCCCGGCGGGGCGGCTGGTCACCAATATCGTGCTGATGGGCATGGGCGAGCCGCTGTACAATTTCGACAACGTCAAGGCTGCCGTCGACACCATGAGCGATGGCGACGGCATCGGCCTTGGCAAGCGTCGCATTACTTTGTCGACGGCGGGCGTGGCGCCCATGATCGAGAAGGCGGGCGCAGAAATTGGTACGATGCTGGCCATCTCCCTGCACGCCACCACCAATGAGATCCGCGACGGCCTCGTGCCGCTCAACAAGAAGTACAAGATCGACGAAGTGCTGGAGGCGTGCCGCAACTATCCCGGCCTGTCGAACGCCAAACGCATCACCTTCGAATATGTGATGCTGAAGGGCGTCAACGACAGCCCGGCGCATGCGCGCGAACTGGTGCGCCTGCTCAAGGGCATTCCGGCCAAGATCAATCTCATTCCGTTCAACCCGTGGCCCGGTACGAAGTATGAGTGCTCGGACTGGGACACCATTGAGGCGTTCTCCGAAATCGTGTTTCGCGCCGGCTACGCCAGCCCGGTGCGCACGCCGCGCGGCCGCGATATTTTCGCTGCCTGCGGCCAGCTGAAGAGCGAGACGGAAAAGCTGCGCGCCCGCGCCCGGCTGATGCTGGAGAATGGCGGCGATCCGGCGGCGGAGGCCGCCTCCTGAGGCGGAAGCTTTTCGCAGGGGGCTGCTCTTCCTGGGGGAAGACGCCATATTCGGGTGATGGCGCGCCGTCGGCACAGGCCCTGGCGGCGGGTGTGGCCTGGAAACACGGGCCGGGTTTTCCGGGGCAGGGCCAGGTTCCCGGGCTGGCGCTTTGTCCGGTTTGAGACGGTTTTTCCGGAAAGGCGGCTTTTGCCTCGCCGGAATGATGCCCTGTTCATTTGAATTGGCGCGTTTCACGCGAAGCCTGTCCGCTTCGCCGGAAACATTCTGAAGGAGCCGCCATGGGCGTGATCGGTCGGGCTTTTCTCATCCTGTTCGCCCTGTGCTGCGCCTTCTCGGTCGGGGCGCTGACCCTAGGTTTCGCGGCGCTGGCCGAGCCGGCGTTCGGCCGCATGATCTCGCTCGCCGCCCGCTCGCTGATCGACTACGCTTTCAATTCGGCGTTTGCCTACGACGATCCGCGCGCCGCCTTTGACCTGCTGATGCGCATGTGGACGGTGCTGGCCATCGTGCTGGCCGGCCCGCCGACGCTGGTCGGCCTGATTGGCGAAATCGCCCGGATGCGCTCGTTCATCTGGTATTCCGGCGCGACGGGCCTGCTGACGGCGGTGCTGCCCTGGGTGGCGCGCACCGGCTATTCGGCTGACCCGCTGTCCGGCAACTGGGGCGAGGGCCGGGTGACCCTGGCGCTGTTCCTGTGCGGCGCCATGGCCGGACTGGCCTATTGGCTGGTGGCCGGTCGCAGCGCTGCCGGCGAGCCGGACCGGGGCGGCCGGGAGATGCTCCCTGGGGCCGGGAAACCGTCGGCGCCGTAAAGCGCTTTGCGACTGGAGAGAATGGTCTGGTCGATCAGAATGTGCCCGGAGCCGGGGGAATGCGTCAAACGCCCCGGCTCTGGGTGGCCAGTATCTTCAGGGCGAACAGGCCGAAAATTCCCGCGAACAGATAGTCCAGCGCCCGCAGCAGCCATGGCCGGGCGCGCACGCCGCGGACAATCGCCCCCGCAGCCAGCACCAGCGCCACCGACAGCGGCGCGGTGAGCGCGACGAACCAAACCCCGAGAAACGCCAGCTTGCCCATGGCGTGCGGGTCATGGGCGCTGACGAACTGCGGCAGGAAGGTCACGAAAAACAGCACCACCTTCGGATTGGTGAGATTGATGCCAAGGCCGGTGAGATATGACTGGAACAGCGGCGACGGCGTCCGCGTCGCATCAACCTTCAGCACCGAGCCGTGGCGAATGGCGCCGATGGCCAGCCACAGCAGATACAGGGCGCCGACGATCTTCAGCGCCAGGAAGGCCGTTGCCGAGGCCGCCAGCAGGGCCGAGACGCCGAACGCCGCCAGCAGGGTGTGGATGAGGCAGCCGCTTTCCGCCCCGGCCACGGCGGCAAGCGCCGGGCGGCGGCCCTCGCCGATGGTCTTGGCGAGAAACAGGCTCATATCCGGGCCGGGCGTGATGAACAGGATAATACAGGCAAGGGTATAGGATGCGAGGACGGGCAGGGCGGGTATGAAATTCATCGAAAAATTCGCCTGAAAATGCATCGGGCGCCCACAGGTTCTCCGCAATGCCGGGCGGGCCGGGTTGGCGGCGCGCTCACAGGAGTGTTGGGGGCGTCGCAAGCGGAGCCGTTTGGCGCTATTCTGGTGTAGTGCAATGTGTCGGCGTTGCAACCGGAGCTTTCCCGCTGCGACGGAGAAGCAACATCGCCAATTGTTCGAGGCCTGAGATTCCGTTCAACCGCATTCCATCCGGAATGCCCGCCAACCGGAGGCGCCTGTGGCCCTGTTTTCCCGCATTCGTATGGTTTTCGCTGCGCTCGTCATCGCCGCGCCGCTCGCTGGCTGCGGCCAGATCAACGCCGTGCCGACCTTTGAGCAGCAGGCCAAGGCCAAATGGTCCGAGGTCCAGAACCAGTACCAGCGCCGCGCCGACCTCATTCCCAATCTGGTGGCGACCGTGAAGGGCTACGCCACTCACGAGCAGGATACCCTCACCCAGGTTGTCGAGGCCCGGGCCAAAGCCACCCAGGTCAAGGTGGACGCCTCCACCATCACCGACCCCGAGAAGTTCAAGCAGTACAGCCAGGCCCAGTCGGAGCTCAGCGGCGCCCTCAGCCGGCTGCTGGTCAGCGTCGAGCGCTACCCGGACCTGAAGGCCAACCAGAACTTCCTCGCCCTGCAATCGCAGCTCGAAGGCACCGAAAATCGCATTTCGGTGGCGCGGCGCGACTACATTGAGGCCGTCCGGGTTTACAATACCGAGCTGACAACCATTCCGGGCGCTTGGGTTGCAAAGATTCTTTACCCATCGGCCAAGCCCATGGAGACCTTCGCCGCGGCGGACGGCGCGCAAAGCGCGCCGCAGGTCAAGTTCTGACGCGTTTCCGGGGCGGGCCTGGCTCGCGGGAAGGGCGCGATCCGTGTTGCGTTGATGCGGTTTCTTCACGCGGAGCAGCATCCGCTGCGCTGGAGAACGCCCTGAGGCAGCCGGTTCGGGCCGGACCCGATTTGCTCCAGGGACCCGCCCCCCGGCGCATGACCGGCGCTCCGCCGGAAATCTGACAACCGGAGACAGAACGCCATGGCGCTGACAGGCGTATCGACCGGGTTATGGCGACGCTTTACGTCGACCTTGGCTTTGTGGCCCCCGGCTTTGCTGGCTCTGGCGCCGCTGGTCGTGGGCGCCTTGCTGGCGATCACGATTGTCGCGACGCCGTCCGGCATGGCGGCGGCGCAGGAGCGGGCCGCGCCAGCGCCTCCGGCCCAGTCGCCGGGGAGCAACGCGCCGCCGCAGCCGGCGCCGGATGCGGGGCAGGCCGGGCCGCAGGATGGCCTGCCTGGCAAGACGCAGTTTCCGCGCCTGACCGGCCGGGTTGTCGATGCGGCGCATATTCTGGACGACGCCACGCGCGCCCGCATTGCAGAGAGGCTGGCGGCCTATGAAGCGAAAACCAGCGATCAGGTGGTGGTAGCCACGGTGCCCTCGCTGGATGGCCTGCCGATCGAGGACTACGCCAACCGCCTGTTCCGGCAATGGGGGCTGGGGACGCGCGAGAAAAACAACGGCGCGCTGCTCCTGGTGGCGCCGCGCGAACGCAAGGTGCGCATCGAGGCGGGCTATGGCGTGGAGGGCGGTCTGACCGACGCCATTTCCAGCGTCATCATCAACAGCGCCATCATCCCGAAATTCCGCCAGGGCGATTTTGCCGGCGGCGTCGAGGCCGGCGCCAACGCCATGGTCGACGTGCTCACTGGCGACGCCGAAACGTGGAGCCGGCGCGCCGAACAGCGTGCGGAGGACCAGGGCCCATCCATCATGGCCGTCATCTTTTATGTCATCCTGCTGCTGATCTTTATCCGCATCATGTCACGCATCGCGGGCGGCGGCGGTGGAGGAGGCAGCGGCATGCACCGCAGCCGCACCGGGCGCTGGGGCCCGGTGGTGTTGCCGCCCGTCGGCGGCGGCTGGGGCGGTGGTTTCGGCGGCGGCTTCGGTGGTGGCGGCGGCGGCTTTGGCGGCGGTGGTTTCAGCGGCGGCGGCGGCTCCTCGGGCGGCGGCGGCGCTTCAGGAAGCTGGTAGGCGACAGGCGCGGGTTATGTCTGAATGGACAGGCGCGCATCCTGCGTCCAACAGGAGCGCGGCTCATGCCCAGGGAGAACATGCGACATGCTGGATGAAGCCGGGCGAAAGCGGGTTGCCGCGGCCATAGCCGAGGCCGAGCGGCGCACGACAGGCGAGATCGTCTGCATCGTGGCGCGCGCCGCCAGCGAATACCGCAGTTGGGCCCTGTTTCTGGCGGCGGCGACCGGCTTCGCCACCCCTGGCGTGCTGCTGCTGCTGACCAGTTGGGGCGCCGGGCGCATCTGGCTGGCGCAGATCATTGTCACCCTGTTGCTGGGGGCGATCCTGGCCTGGCGTCCGGCGCGGCTGGCCCTGACGCCGGGCTTTCTGAAACGGGAGCGGGCGCGCGAGGCCGCCCATCGCCAGTTCGCGGCGCGCGGCCTGTCGGCAACACGCGGCCGCGCCGGCGTGCTGATTTTTCTCGCCGCCAGTGAACACTACGTGGAGGTGATCGCCGACGAAGGCGTGGCCTGCTGCGTGCAGGAGACGGCGTGGCGCGCGGCGGTGGATGATCTGGTCGGCGCTATCCAGACCGGTCGCGTTGACGATGGGCTGGTCGCAGTTGTCACCCGCATCGGCGCCATCCTCGCCCATCACCATCCGGCGCACCCTGACCGAAAGGAGAATGAATTGCCGGACCACGTCATCCTTTTGTGAGGCGGGCGCCCTGCGCAATGCGCCGCCCGGTTTCTCCCACTGGGGGTGTTTGGGGTACACAACCTCTGGATTGCGCCAAGCGCGATACTGTCACATAGTCCGTCCATGTTGCGCTTTTGCTGAACGGCTGATAAATAGATGTCTTCATCATCCAAGATCATTCCTGTCATCATGTGTGGCGGTGCGGGTTCGCGTCTCTGGCCTGTCTCCAGAGATTCCATGCCGAAGCAGTTTATTTCCCTGTTCGGCAAGGAATCTACTTTCCAGAGGACGATGCAGTTGCTTGGCGGCGCGGCGCTTTTTGAGCGACCCATTGTTATCACCAACGCCGAGTACCGCTTCACGGTTCAGGATCAACTTCTGGCAGCAGGCGTCAAAGCCGACATTGTCCTGGAGCCGGTGCGCCGCGATTCGGCCGCCGCTGTCGCCGCTGCAGTGGAGCTGGCGCTGGGCCGGGATCCGGAAGCTGTTGTCGGCGTGTTTGCCGCCGACCACGTGGTTCAGGATAGTCGGCGCTTCACCGAGGCCTGCGCCGCCGCCGCTATCGCCGCCGCTCCCGGGCGCATCGTGACCGTCGGCATCCCCCCGACAGGGCCGGCGACGGGTTATGGCTATATCCGGCCCGGCGCCGATGTTGGCGAGGGCGTGCGCCAGGTCGACGCCTTTGTCGAGAAGCCCGACGCCACGCGGGCCGCGCAATATCTGCTGGACGGTTACCTCTGGAATTCCGGCAATTTCATTTTCAAGGCGCGCACCATGCGCGACGAACTTGAGCAGTTCGCGCCGGAGGTTCTCGAACCTGTTGCCGCCGCCGTGGCTGGCGCAAGGCCAGATCTCGATTTCCTGCTACTGGACACGGCCCGGTTCTCCGCCGCCAAAGCCACGTCGATTGACTATGCGGTGATGGAACATACCGACAGGGCGGTGGTCATTGTCGGCGACTTCGGCTGGTCGGATGTCGGCGGCTGGTCGGCCGTGTGGGATCTGTCCGACAAGGACCAGGATGGCAACGCCATCCAGGGGCGCGGCTACGTGCTTCACGGCAAGGACAATTTGATCCGCTCGGAAGAGGGGCTTGTGGCGGTGATCGGCCTTGATGGCGTCGCCGTGATCTCAACCCGGGACGCAACCCTGGTGGTGCCGCGCGACCGGGCCGACAAGGTCAAGGACATGGTCGGGCTGATCACCCGTCAGGGCGAATCAGAAGCCGGGCAGCATCGCGAAATCCAGCGCCCCTGGGGCAAGTATCTGTCGATCGACATGGGCAGTCGCCATCAGGTCAAGCGCATCACGGTAAAGCCGGGCGGCATCCTGTCGTTGCAGAAGCACTATCATCGCGCCGAGCACTGGGTCGTGGTGCGCGGTACAGCGGAAGTGACCAGAAACAATGAGATCATTGTCGTTCATGAGAACGAATCAATTTATCTCCCAATCGGGACGGTGCACCGGATGGCGAACCCTGGTAAGATCCCGCTTGAACTGATTGAAGTGCAGGTTGGCTCTTATCTGGGTGAGGACGATATCGTCCGCATCGAGGACGTGTACCGGCGGACGTGAACGAAGCCCTGGGCGACACCTGGCGTCACCGCCAACGCTTGAAGAGAACTGGATGCATATGACGTCGCTGAAGTTCGGCACCTCCGGTCTCCGGGGGCTGGTTACGGAGCTGCTGGGTCTGCCGGCCTATGCCTGGACACGTGCTTTTTGCGAGGTCATGCGCGAGGACGGCGTCACCGGCGCTGTGATGGTTGGCCGGGATCTGCGCGCTTCCAGCCCAGAAATTGCGGCGCTGTGTATCCAGGCGATTGCCGACGCAGGTTTTTTGCCCGTGGATTGCGGCGCGGTTCCGACGCCGGCGCTGGCGCTGGCCGCAATGGCGGCTGGCGCGCCGGCGGTGATGGTAACCGGCAGCCATATACCGGAAGATCGCAACGGCCTGAAGTTCTACCGACCTGATGGCGAGATCACCAAGGATGATGAGGCGCGCATTTCTGGCTGGCGCGCGCGCCTTGCCATCATGGAGGCGCCGGCGGTCGCCGCCAGGGCAACTGCCCATGACGCCCTGACGCCTTATCTCAACCGTTACGCCGCTTTCTTCGGTCCGGATGCCCTGAAAGGCATGACCGTTGGCGTCTACCAGCATTCGTCGGTCGGCCGTGACGTTATGTGCGACGTGCTGCGCGCCGCTGGCGCCACGCCCGTTCCGCTGGGACGGGCATCCTCTTTCATTCCGGTCGACACGGAAGCGTTGCGCCCCGAGGACGATGCGCTTGCGCGTCAATGGGCCAGCGATCAGCAACTGGACGCCATCGTTTCGACCGATGGAGACGCCGACCGCCCTCTGGTCAGCGACGCCAGCGGGGCCTTCCTGCGCGGCGATCTGGTGGGTGCATTGACCGCCACGGCTATAGGCGCTGACGTTATCGTTACGCCGGTGACGTCGAACTCCGCCCTCGAAAAACAGGGTCAGTTCCGTCAGGTGGTGCGCACCAAAGTTGGAAGCCCTTACGTTATCGAGGGCATGGCTGAGAGCAAAGCCGCTGGCGCCGCGATCGTGGTTGGCTTTGAGGCCAATGGCGGCGTGCTGCTGGGGGGTGAGGTCCAGCGGGACGGCCGCAAGCTGCCGGCCCTGCCGACGCGTGACGCCATACTGCCCATACTCGCCTGCCTCGACCTCGCGGCCAGGCGGGGCCGCCCCCTGACAGAACTGGCGGAGGAGATGGGGTTCTGCTGCGCCCTGTCTGACCGGTTGCAGAATGTTCCCCAAGAGAAAACCGCCGCGCTGATTGCCCGGCTCGACGCGGATGATCCAACATTCCGCGATGCAGCTTTCGCCAGCCGTGGTGGCGTGGCGTCCCGGGACCGTCGCGACGGTCTGCGCATGACCCTCGGCGACGGTTCCACTCTGCACCTGCGCGCTTCTGGCAATGCACCAGAATTGAGGGTGTATGTGGAAGCTAAAATCGATGAGAATGCCGAATTATTGCTTAGAGAGTGGTTGAAACTAGCTGCTAATTTTCAAATTTCTGACTGAGATTGGTAATAAATCTGTCATATTTTGAATTTTATCTGTCAGAGGTGGTCCCTAAATTTCGGACCAGTCGTTAAGCTCGGCTCTCTGACGAAGGACGAGCGGTATGGCGAGACGCAAGCGCTATTCGGCAGAGTTCAAGGCAAAGGACGCATTGGAGGCGATCGGCAAGGAGTTGACGATGGCTGCGCTGGCCAAGAAGTACGACATCTATCCGGCGCGGCTGGAAACGAACAACAATCGAGAACATGGCCGGTGCATTTGGAGGTCGGCTCCTGCTGCGCCACAGATCTCCGGGAAAGAGGTTGAGAAGCTGCATGCGAAGATTGGTCAGCTCGTCATTGAGCGGGATTTTTTTTGTCGGCAGCCTCCAGTCTCATTCTCGGAGCTGGAGGCAAAAAGCGGCGAAGTAGGAGCATCCCGACCTGAGCATGCGTCGGTAATGCTGGCTTCAGTCACTGACGCGCTCCGGGCTTTATCACCATCCACGCGGTGCAAGCGCGGAGAGCCTCGCGCTCATGACGCTCATCGACCGGCAATTTCTCGAAACGCCGTGGTACGGGGCGCGTCAGATGACCCGTCATCCGCAACGACAGGGGCATCCGTACGGGCGTCACTGGATCCGTGGGCTGATGAGGCTGATGCGTATCGTTCCGATCTACTAGGTTGGAAACCCATACAATTGTCTGAATTTG